>NZ_FNBX01000005.1 GCF_900102485.1 Desulfovibrio legallii
CTGGCCGTTGATGCGCTGGTTGCGGCGTCAGTCTTTGAGGTCGCCGCATTGGTCGCGCTGGTTACTGCTTCACTGGCTTTCGCACTGGCCGTTGACGCGCTGGCGGCAGCAGCAGTTTCAGAAGCGGCGGCGTTAGTGGCAGATGCATTGGCCGCGGTCGCGCTGGCGGCAGCGTTGTCCCGCGCGGCGTAGATGTCGCCCACCACGTCTTCCGGGGTCTCCGAGCTTGTGGCCGGCACTTTGACGACGCGGTCCAGGCCCTCGCGCAGTTGCTGGCGCTCGGCGGCGGCCTGGTCCAGGGCGTCCTCAATGACCTGCGGGTCGAAACGGGAGGCGGAAACCAGGTCCACCTCCTGCACAAAGGGCATGTTGCGGCTTACGGCCAGCGTGTACCCGACGGGCAGGGGCGCGCCGTTACGGGTGTAGGTCACCGTGCCGCCGCTCTCCGTAAGGGTGATGGCGCACTGGGCGGTGACGTCCTCTTCCGTGTATGTGGCGTCGGGCGTGGTCACGGTAACGGTGAGCTGGTCCGTGCTCCAGACCTTGAAGCTGAACGGGAACGTTGTTGCAACGCCGTTGCCCTGGAAGGTGGCGCGGCTGGGACTGTAGGGCATGGTCATGGCGTTCTCCTTGGATTAGCGGGCCTGGAGCCAGGGGTCTTGCGCGGGGCGTTCCCGGCGTTCTGAGGCGTCGGCGCTGCGAGCCTGGGGCAGGGCGTCGGCGTAGAGTTTTTCCAGGGCGGCGGCCTTCTGGTCCGTGTCTTTGAGCAAGGGCACGGCCACCAGCGCCGCCAGCTTGCGGGCCAGAACATGGGCAAAAAGATCGTCAAACAGGTTGGGGTTGCGGACGTCTTCCGTATACAGGGCCAGAGCGCGGGCGGCGTCGGTAAGCAGCAGGGCGGCGTCTCCGGCGGCGTTGCGGGCCAGCTGGAAGGGCCTGGGCGAGCGGCCTTCGTGGCGCACGGCGTGCACCTTGAGGCAGAGGTCGGGCAGGGCGTAGGCGTAACGGAATTCCGGCGCAAAGCCTTCGGGCAGGGCCTGTGGGGCAAGCCAGACGCGCCGCTGGGCAAAATTCCAGGGAAAATCTCGCAGAACCTGCCGCCGGGCTGTATCCCAGTACAGGCGGCACTGCAGGGCCTCTGGCGTGTTTTCCTGTTCCGCGGCCACGCCACGCGCGCCCAGAAAGCCCAGGGCGCGATTCCAGATGTTGATTTGGTTGAGGGTCATGCCACGCTCCTGGAAAAAGGTGGAGTTCACGCGGCCGGAGGACGACGCGCCGGTTGCGGGCCCCTCCGGCCGCGGGGGGAAGGGGCGGCCGGAGGGCCGCGCCCCCCGTCCGCCGCGAGCGGTTGCTTCCCCTTCCGTATCGACGCTGCGTTCAGCGGACCATGAGGGCCGCCTCGTAGGGCAGGTCTTCCTCTCGGGTCAGGGCGGCAAAGAGACGCCCCTGGCTCACGCTCTGCCCCTCCACCGGGGTGAGGGCAAAGGTCAGGCGCAGGTAGGGGCGGCGCACGCCCTGAGGCAGAAAGCGCAGGTAGGGCCGCGCGCCCAGCGTGAGCGTGGGGCTTTCCGCCGTGTGGGCGACGCTCACGCTGCCGCCGGGCACGCTGGTCCAGGGGCCATCGGGGTCGTCGGCCTGTTCCATGGCGATGCTCAGGTTCTGCACTTCGGCCGGCAGAAAGGCTTCGGTGACGGAAAGGCGCAGGGGCATGGGCTCCATGCGGCCCGGCAGCTTGCAGGCGGTGAGGGCCACAACGGAACCCGCGGCGTTGGCGGTGAGCGGACCTTCAAAAAAAACGGCGTTGCGATCGATAATGGCCATGGGGTCTCCTTGCGGTGTTGCGGTGGCGGGGCCCGGCCGGACGGCTTCCGGCCAGGCGTGGGGCGAGGGCCTAGACGGGCTCTTCGGTGGAAAGCACGGCGTCGCACTGGCGCACGGGCCGCCCGTGGAGCACGGGCACGGCCTTGGCGTCGAAAAATTCGCCGTACTGCAGCTGCACGTTGCCCGCGTCGGAATTCTGCAGCTCCAGGGCCGTGAGCACGTCGGCGTTGGCGTACCACACGGCCTTCTGGCGCAGGTGCTGGGGCATGCGGTTCTTGGCCTCAATGGTCAGCTTCTGCAGATCCACAAAGCCGGTCTGCCCCTTGCGCTTGGAAAGGGCCGCCACGGGGATGTTGGCGATGCGCGCCACGCCGCGCCAGTCGCGCACGGCCAGGCCGCAGCGCCAGTTGTACTTATCGCCCACCACCTGGTATTTGCGGCCGTCCGGATCCTGAGCCATGTAGGTTCTGAGATCCTCGTGGGAAAGGCCGCCGGCGCTGCCCTTGGGATAGATGCCGTGCACGGACTGCGCGCCCCAGGCCACCAGCCAGAGGGAGGTGCAGCCGGCGGCGTCGCGCCCGGCCGCGTCCAGCACGTTGTTGGCGTCCTGGGCCGGGTAGCGCATGGCCAGGCCGTTGAATTCATCGGGATTGACGTTGCTGTTGCCGTAAAAAAGGGTGGTCGCCACCTTTTGGCGCATGGCCTCGGCAAAGGCGATGCCCTCGCTCATGCGAAAGGCCCGGTCGCGGCCGCCGTAGAGGCGCAGCTCCTCCACGTCCAGCTCCATAATGGCCTCCAGGATGCCGCAGCCTTCCTTGACCTGGCTCCACTGGGATTTGCTGGGCGGCGTGCCCTGATAGAGACGCCGCCAGTAGACCTCCGGCAGGCCGGTGCGGATGCGGGTGAGGTGGCCGTCGCTCTGGTTGGCCTCCATCCAGAGCACGTCGTCCACGATGTCGTTAGTTTTGTTCATGAGCTCAATGATCTGCCCGGCTTTTTCGCCGCGGTAGAACTGCTCCATTTCCGCCAGAGAAACCACAAAACCCAGGGAATCGGCCATAACTGCCTCACAGGTTGGAGGGTTGGCGCACACAGGCGCAAAGCAGGCGAACCATCAAGGGCCAGGGCGGCGCGCGCCTCAGACCTGCGCGGACCAACCCGCGTACATGCGTTCTTCCAGGGGCGGCATGACGGCGCTGTGCGGTTCCCCGCGCACCAGGCCATCCTCCATAAGGGCATCGGCAACGTTGTTGAAGAAGCGCAGGACAGCCGGGTTGTTGCCGTAGCCGGTTTCCTCCAGCAGGCGGCCGATATGCCGGTCCGGGTCAAAGCGGTCCAGGGCCAGCTGCGCGCGGGCCACGCTGGCGGCCAGGTTTTCCCCGCCCAGGTGCGGATCCTGGGCGGCCTCGCGCCGCCACTGGTCCACTTGCGCCTGCCAGGCGGCGCGCTGGGCGGCCTCGTGTTCCTGCAGCTTCTGGGCAAAGGGATCCTGCGCCGGAGCGTCGGGGGCGGGGACGCCTTCTGCGGACGGGGCAGCGGCCGGAGCGGATCCCGCGCCGGGATCGGAGCCGTGCGGATCAGCGGCCGGCGGGGGCGCGAGGGGCAGGTCAGGATCGGTCTGGTTCATGGGGATCTGGCTCATACGTTTCGTCCTCCTGTGGGTTGAGCAAGCGGGGCAGGTGTTCCGGGCCGGTCTGCCGGAGCAGGCGCAACAGGCGCGCGCCCACATAGCGGCGGCCCTCGGTAAAGCCGAGGCGCAGGGCGTCCGCGCCGGGCGGGGCGTCCTCCAGGTTCAGGGCGCTGAAGCAGCGGCATTCCTCCAGCAGCCAGCGCAGCAGCAGGCGACCTTGGGGCCGGGCCATGAGGTCCGTCAGCGCGGCGTTGAGGGCGGCCTGCGCAAAGCGGGCGCGGCGTTGGGCGGCGCGGTGCTCCTGGTCGGCCTGTTCGTATGGGGCAAAAGGATCGTCCATCAGCGGGCCTCCGCGTCGCCCCGCGCCGCCGGGGTTTCGGGCGCACGCCGCGCCGGGGGACGGCCGCCGGGAGGCGCGGCCGCGTTATCCCTGCCGCGGAGCAGCTCCGCCAGACCGTCCAGGGCCGTGCCCTGCTCTCCCTGGGGGCCGGTAAGCGGCGTTTTGCCCAGTTGCTGGAGCATCTCCACGCCCTGGCGCAAGGTCTGGGCCAGGTTCTGGACGCGGGCGGCTTCAGCCCTGGCGCTCCGCAGCTGTTGCCGTTCCTCCAGGGGGCGGCTCAGGCTCACGGGCAGGCCCAGGCTGTCGGCATAACTGTCCAGCAGATGGTCCACGTTAAGGGCGTCCAGGGCTTCGGGCCAGGCGGCGGAGGTCTTGAGGGTCAGGGCCAGGTATTGATCCGTGGCGCTCACGCCCACCAGCTTCTGCGCCTGGGCCAGCAGGGAGACGAACTCCACCTTGAGGCGGCGGCCCGTAAGCTCCGGCGGGCAGGGCGGCAGCATGTCCAGCTCGGCCATGCACAGGAAGGTGCGGTCCATGAGCGGGATGAACAGCTCGTCGTGCAGGCGCTCCAGCACGGGGCCGATAAGCACCAGCTTTTCTTCCTCCCGCGCGGCTATCTCGCTGGCCGTGACCCCGCTGCGCCCCTCCAGGATGAGTTTGAAGAGGTCGTTGTAGAGCCCGGAGCGGATCTGGTTCTGCACGGCTTCCATGGCTTTGCGGGCCGTGGCCAGGTCCGGATTGACCTGCAGGAGCGGCGTGGCCGCCTGGGGGCTCTGGCCCGGAGCGCTCTCCACATAGTTGATGCCGCCAGGGGTCAGATCCAGGCCCACGGAGCGCAGCCCCGCGGCCACGCTCATGGGCGGGTCCACAGCCTTGTGGATGGCTTTGAGGGTGGTGACGCCCATCTGCTGGAGCATGCGGCAGTCGGGCAGCGCGTCCATGGCCGGGGAACGGCCGTAAACGTCGTTGCCGGCCACGTCCCAGCGCGGCCCGAAGCCGGGAAACGCCCGGAAGCCTGATTCGCGCAGGGGCCGCCCCTGGCCTTCGCGCCCCTCCAGCCAGTACACCGAGGCCACGGGCATGTGCCGGGCCGCAAGCCGCGCGGGGTTGCGGTCCGTGCGCGGGTACACGGCCTGGACGACGTTGTGCCGCGCTTCCGGCTGTTGCCGGGCCTGGCGACGCAGACTTTCGGGCAGGGCCTCCGCCCCGAAGGTCTGGACCAGCTGACGCAGGGTCATGGCCGTGCGGCGAAAGACCGTGTCCACGCGCCGGTCCGCGTCGCAGTCCAGGGCGTATTCCCCGGCGCAGAGGGGCAGGAAGCGGAAGCCCCGGCGGACGTCGGCCAGCTCAAACACAAAGGCCGTGCCGAAGGCGCCGAGCTCGCCGTAGATCGTGTGCATGGCGTTGTAGAAGTTGGAGCGGTGGAACACCGCGCGCATGCGCGCGGCCACTTCGTCCAGCCAGGCCTGCACCGGACGGCGGCGGGCCAGGTCCGCGTCGTCCAGGCTGAGGCGGAACCAGGGCCGGGCCGGGCTGGTGAGCCCGCCCTGCAGCCCGGCCGCAAGGGTGCGCATGGCCAGCACGCCCGTGGCGTCCACCAGCCGCCGGTTGAGCAGCGGGCCTTGTTCCGCCGCGTCCGCCTGGGACCGCAGGCGGCAGCGGGTGGGCAGAAAGTGGTCCGCCAGGCTTTGCCAGGCCGCATCCCAGGGGGCGCGGCGGCGCAGCAGGGCCTGATGCCGCCGGGCCAGGGCCTGGAGGTCGGCGTGCGGCGCGGCCCCGCATTCCCTAGATGCCTTAGGGTCCAAGGGACGCATGGTCATTGCCCCAGCAGGGTTTTGCGGGTGGTTTCCGCGCGGTTGAGCGGGCTGGTATGCACGGCGGCATACAGCCCGGCCGCGCGGGCGGCTTTGTCCTTCTGCGTCTGGCGGGCGGCCGTGGCCGCCTCGGTGACGGGCTTCTGCACCTCCTGCTTGGGCGTGGGCGTAACCTCAGGCACGCTGGGCGTGCTGGCGGAGCCTCCTCCGAATCCCATAACAACCTCCTTGGGGTTGGCGTTGCGCAAATCCGACGGCGTGCAGCAGACCAGCACGCCATCCACAAAACGGTTTTTCCGGGCATGGCGGCAGGCTTGCGGCAGCCTGGCCAGCACGCGGAAGCCGCAGGCCCGGGCCAGGCGCCAGGCGTGCCGGTTGGGCGCAGGGCACAGGCCCAGCACGGCCGCGCAGTCCAGGTGGGCGAAGGCCCAGGCCAGACCACGCCGGGCCATGGGCACGGCCAGGCGCGCCGCGGCCCGGAAGGTGGTGAAGTCAAATTCCCAGACCTTGCCCCGCCGCGGGGAGAACAGCGCGCAGGCCAGCATGGCGGCGGGACTGCGCTCCCCGGCCGCCGGCCAGCAGCAGAGCAGCAGGCCCAGGGCCGGGTTTGTCGCGCGCCGCCAATCTTCCAGGGTCGGCGCGGCAAAGGCGCTCATGGCGCAGCCCAGCAGCCCCTCTGCCGCCATGCGGCAAAAAATCTGGTCGCGCGTGGCCTGGTCCGGGGCGGGCGCGTAAAAAAATCCGGACATCAGTTTTCTCCGAACATGTCATAACTGGTTCTGGCCCGGCGGCAGCCGCCGGAAGCGGGCGCGGCGGGACGAAAGCCCGTGGCCGCATAGCGCAGGGCGTCGGCCCCGTGGCTGGCCCAGTCGTGCAGGGGGCCCCGGCCGCCGGAAGGGCCGCCGCCCGGCCGCCATTGCCGCCGGTAAGCCCGCAGGGCCTTGATCCCCACAGCGCAGTGTGCCGCGTCAAACCAGCAGCGCGGCAACAGGCGGCGCACAGCGTCGATGCCGTCGGCCAGGGGCAGGGCCGGGGCCAGGCTGAAGCGCAGCCCCATGCGGGCCGCACACTCCCAGCGGCTCTGGCCCGTGCCCAGCTCCCGCACCCGGATATCCTGCGGGGCCAGGTGCAGGCCGTAGCGAAAGCCCCGGCCCGGCAGATCCTCCCCCGGCGCGGCCGGGCCCGCCGGGCGGGCCTTCTGCTCCAGCACCCGGACGTAGTGGGCCAGCCCCTCGCCCGATGCCTCGTAGTAGTCCACAAACCGCCAGGTTCCCGAAGGCTCCACCTGGAAGAACCAGATGGCTGTGGCGTCGTCCATGCCCAGATCCCAGGCCGTGTGTACGGGCAGCTCCGGGGCCGCGGGCAGGGGCGCGACGCGGCCTTCGCGCTCGGCCGCGTCCATCAGGGGCGCGTAGTAGGCCCCGCGCACGGCGGCGGCAAAGGAACACTCAAATTCCTGCGCGTATTCCGCCGCCTCCATGCTCCGCCGGGCGGCCTCCAGCTCCGCCTGCGGCAGATAGCCCGTCTGTGAAGCGGGGAAACGGAAGCGCGACCACAGCCCGCCTTGGTCCGCGCCGGCCTGCTGCCAGACGTCGTAGAGCAGGTTGTCCGTGCCGTGGGGCGTGCCGCAGAACAGGGCCCGGCCCTGGCGGTCCGCCAGCATGGGCCGCAGCACCTGGCTCCAGACCTGGCGCGGCATGTCCGCAGGCTCGTCCAGCACCAGATCGTCCAGATAGAGGCCCCGCAGCGCCTGGGCGTTTTCCGTGCCCAGCAGCCGGATGCGCCCGCCCGTGGGCAAATCGCAACGCAGCTCGGATTCGTTAAATCTGACGCCTGGGACAGGGGAGGCAAATTTTTTTAGGTAGTCCCAGGCCACCTGTTTGGCCTGGCTGAAATACGGCGCGCAGTAGGCCGCCCGCCAATCCTCCCGGCCGGAAAGCAGGGCCTGGCGGATCAGATCGTTGACCGCCGCCACCGTCTTGCCGAAGCGCCGGTGACACAGCAGCACGCAAAAACGCGTGCGCTCCTGATGGAAGCGCCACTGCAACGGACGCGGCGTGTAGGGAATGATGTGGAGCATGGCGCACTTGCGGGTTAAGGTTAACGGGGTGGGCAGGGCGTACTCCGGGCGAAAAACAAGGGCGGCCTGACTGGCGGGGAAAGGGGTGCCCAGGGGCTCTGCCCCTGGGCCGCCGGCGGCGTTGCCCCTTGCCCCGCATCAGGGTTTTTCCGGTGGCGGGTCCGGCGCAGGCCCGGCCCAGACCACACG
Organism: Desulfovibrio legallii; assembly: GCF_900102485.1. Lineage (NCBI taxonomy): Bacteria > Pseudomonadati > Thermodesulfobacteriota > Desulfovibrionia > Desulfovibrionales > Desulfovibrionaceae > Desulfovibrio > Desulfovibrio legallii. The sequence continues at coordinate 7,875 of NZ_FNBX01000005.1, forward strand.
CACCTGCGGGGGCTGCGGCGGCGCGGCGGCCGTGTCCAGCGCGCCGAGGATGGCGTGGAGCTCTTTGATTTCCTTCACAATATCAATACTTTTTTCGGCGATGTCGGCCTGGTTGAGGCTGTCGGTGAGCAGGGTCAGGCGCTGTTCCAGGCTGCGCAGCAGGTTCTGCACGCCGGAGCGGTGCTGCGCCGTGGCGCGGCGGGCGGCCATCAGCGCCGGGCCCCGGCGGCGGCGCTGCTGTAAGGCTGCCGCCGGGCGGGCAGACCGTGGAGGCGGTCTTCCTGCCGCTCCAGGCCGTGTTCCAGGCGGGTGAGCAGGCGATCCAGGCCGCTCATGCGGGCGCTGAGGGCCTGCAGATCGCCGCGCAGGGCGGTAAGCTCGTTCTGCAGGCCGGTAAGGGCGGCCGCGCCCGGAATGGCGTGCAGGCCGTTTTCCAGCCCGGCCAGGCGGCGGTTGATGGCGGCTTCGCGTCGCGCCTCGCGCTGGAGGTGGAGCAGATAGTCGTCCTGGCGAACAAAAGCCCGGCGCAGGCTCCAGAGGGCCCAGGCGAACAGGGCCTGTACCGCCAGCACCAGCAGGCTTGCGCCGGTGGAAGAAAAGAGATCGATGGGCATGGTGCGCTCCGTGGTCAGGGGTGGATGGTTTTTGAGGGGCTAAAAGCCGAGGCCCAGCATGCCCAGCAGCAGGCCCATGATCTGGTCCAGGGCCGAAGGCGGCAGGTCGGCCCCCCAGGAGGCGAAGAACAGGGGGATGACGATAAGCCGCCCCACCACCTCCCAGCAGAACAGAAGGCTCAGCACCCACCCCAGGAAGGACCGCCAAAGCCGCAGACGGCTTGCGGGCGCGCCGGCCACCTCCGCCTCATTGATGCGGCTTTGGGCCGCGTTGGCGCTTTTGCGGTCGGGCAGAACGCGCTCCAGCACCGCACCCGCCGCACTGCCCACGCCGGAAAACAGCTTGCCGAGCAGGGTCCACATGATCAGTCCTCCTCCCGTTCCAGCCGGGCCAGATAGTCGTTCAGGGCGCGCACCCGGTTGCGCCAGCCAGCAAGAAAAACCTTCATGGAGGGACGGCGGGCGGCCAGGTCGCGGTAAAAGGCCTCGCGCAGGCGCAGGGCGCGGCGGGCCGCAAACCAGTGCAGCCCGGCTGCGGCCAGGGCTTCAGCCAGCTCAGCCGTGCGTTCCCCCATGAGGCCGTCCTCGGCAATGGCCGTGTAGCTGTCCAGCTGGGCCTCGCCGGTTTCGTTCATGGCCCGCTGCATCTGGCGCACAGCGCGCGCAGGGCCCTGGTTCACAGCCCCGTCGTAGAGCGTTACGGCCAGGGGCAGGGGCAGGGCCGCGCAGCCCAGGGCATCCCAGAAGTGTTTTTTGAACAGCGCCTGGGCCTGGGCCTTGGTGCAGGCCCGGATGTCGTCGGCATCCACATCGCCGTCCGTATCCAGATCCAGCTCATAACAGGGGCAGGCGGCCGTGGCGCGCCGGGCGCAGTCATGGCAGCCGCGCTGCTGCCGCAGGCATTCCTCTTTGGCCTGCCGGGCCAGATCCTGCACCCAGCGCAGGGAAACGCCGTGGTTGGTGACCCCGCCGGGATCGGCGGGGTGGTCGTCCAGGCCGCCCTCCCATTGGGCGGTGAAGGCGTGGGCTGTCTGAAAAGCGGCTGCGGGCATGGCGGGCTCCTTGGTTGCGGTTGGCGACCGCGCGCCGCGGGGGTGTCGTTTTCTTCCCAGGGCGCGCCGTGTGGAGCCACCATGCCCCAATGCGCCCCTGGCGTAAGACTGAAACGTTTCAGCAGGGCCCAGGCCTTATGCTGTGTGGGCGCAAGGGAAGAACCCCCTCCGCGCAGGGGGATTTTTATAAAAAAAGCCCGCAAAATTGCGGGCTTAGGGGGTGGCTGGAAACGGAATCTTTTTGAAAGCTAAATCATTATTGCTGGTTATCCGCAAGCGGCGGCGCGGCGGAGGCGGCCTTGAGGCTGCGGAGCAGTCGGCCCTGAGCCGGAGCGGAACCGTCTTTTTTCAGGATCTGCCAGACGCGCCTGTCGGAGATGCCATGCCGTCGGGCCAGGTCGGCCACGGCGGCGGTGCTGCTCACGCCTTGCCGGGTGGAGCGGACAAAGTCGTTGATGATGTCTTGTTGGCGCAGCTTGTGGAGCAGGGCGTCGCAGCGGGGCACATAGAGGCTGGTGCCGCCAAAGGCGGCCATGAGCTTGCGCAGGCAGCCCGCGCCCAGGGCGCGGCGCAGGGGGTGGCGCGGGTCCGGCAGGCGGCTGGGCACGCGCAGGTTCTGCCCGCCGTAGAGGTAGAGCACGCGCTGGAACTGACGCAGGTGGTCCAGGGCCTCCCAAAGCAGGCGGGCGTTTTCGGGCAGGTGCCGGACCAGGGCGCGCCACTGGCGTTCCTCTTCGGCCAGGCGCAGGGCGCGCCCCCAGGAATCCCGTTCGGCCCGGCCCGTGCGGCGCACAGGGGAGGCGGCGGAACTATTGGGGCACACGACAGGCCTCCGTCAGGGCTTGCGCGGGCAAGGAGGGGACGCCGTGAGGGGCCGGGCAGAGCGGGGCGGGCCAGATATCCTGGACGGATGCGGGCGCAAGCTGCCCGGCCAGCAGACGGAGGTGATCGCCCATAAGGCGCAGAACGGGCCGTTGGACGGCGTCCGCATGGGCCTGCAAAAGGTCCAGCACAGCGCTCAGGTTACGGATGTCATCGTGCAGTGCGTACATGCTATGCTCCCATGGAAGAAGTTGCCGGATGGCGTGAAAATAGATTTACAAATTTTCATTTCCGAATCAAGGAAAAGTTTTTTATGAAGGAAAAGTTTTAACATAGTAATTTATTTTTATTATTTATTACATTCGCGGGCTTTTATAGAAATAGGTAAAAATTTTTTCCAATTAATATAGGAAAACCTTGCGGGTGATATCGCTTAAGGATACGCTGGGGAGGCGACGCCCGCCCTGCGCGCAGGGAGGCGTCGCGCCGTCCCCCGCAATCCCTCTGCACAGCGCGCTACGGATGCGCCGCCTGGCGACGGCAGGGGAACAAGGAGCGACAACCGCTTGGAAGGTAGACAGCCATGGACGCAGCGAGCCTTGTAGTCGACGAAGCCGGGGCTTTTGCCCGGCGGCTGGCGCAGCGGCGGGAGGCTCTGGGCCTGCGCAAGCAGGATCTAGCGGAAAGAATGGGCCTGAGCCTGACCACCATCCAGCAGTACGAGCGCGGGCAGTGGCCCCGCGGCGAACACGCGGTGCGCCTGGCCCGCACCCTGGGCTGCTCCCTGGACTGGCTTCTGGCCGGCCGTGGCGACGCCGGGGGCGGCGTGCTGGAGACGCCCGATGCCCGGCTGATCATGGTGCCCATGGTGGAGGCCCGGCTTTCGGCGGGCACGGGCAGCTTTGAGACCGGGGGCGAGGTGCTGCGGCACTATGCCTTTCGCTGGGATTTTTTGCGCCGTAAGGGCAACCCTTCGCGTATGGTGCTGCTGCGGGTTTCGGGCGACAGCATGCAGCCGCGCATTCTGCACAATGATGTGGTGCTCATTGACCAGAGCCAGAGCGACCCCGTGCCGGGCCGCATCTACGCCGTGGGCGTGGAAGACATGGTCTACCTCAAGATCGTCAACGCCGAGCCGGGGCGGCTTATCCTGAGCAGCGCCAACCCCAGTTACGCGCCTATTGAGGCCGCCACAGGCGAACAGCTGGCCGACCTGGTGCGGATTATCGGCCGGGCGGTGTGGGTAGGGCGGGAACTGGATTAGGCATTGCAACGTCGGAATGCCGCGGCGGCTGCGTGCGCAAGCGTTCGTCGTTCAGGCGTAAGCGCAATTTATTCGCGCTGCCGTTGCGAATGCGCATGCCCGGCAGGCCGAGGCCGGGCGGCGCGGGCGCGCGCCCGGAACAAACGTCTGCCGCTACGCTTTTTTGCGCCGCCAGCGGTCCAGGGTCAGATAGACCACGGGGGTGGTATAGAGGGTGAGCAGCTGGCTCACCAGCAGGCCGCCCACAATAGTTATGCCCAGAGGCTGGCGGATCTCGGCCCCGTCGCCCTGGCCCAAGGCCAGGGGCACGGCCCCCAGGATGGCGGCGAAGGTGGTCATCATAATGGGCCGGAAGCGCCGCAGACAGGCCTCGTAGATGGCTTCCTCGGCCGGCAGGCCGCGGGTGCGGGAGGCCTCGATGGCGAAGTCGATCATCATGATGGCGTTCTTTTTGACAATGCCGCAGAGCAACAGAACGCCGATAAGGGCAATGACGCTGAATTCCATGCCGCAGACCATCAGGGCCAGCAAGGCCCCGCCGCCCGCCGAGGGCAAGGTGGAGAGGATGGTCAGGGGGTGGATCAGGCTTTCATACAGAATGCCCAGCACGATGTAGAGGGCGGCCAGGGCCGCCAGAATGAGCACCACCTGGTTGCCCACCGTATCGCTGAACATCTTGGCCGTACCCTGAAAGCTGCCCACCACGCCGGAGGGCATGCCCATGTGCGCCCGGGCCGCGTCGATGGCCGCCTGCGCCTGCGAAAGGGCCGCCCCCTGCGCCAGGTTAAAGGCCAGGGTCACGGCGGCAAACTGCCCCTGGTGGGCTACGGAAAGGGGCGCAAAGGCCGGGGCCGCCTGGGCCACGCTCCACAGCGGCACCAGCCCGCCCTTGCCCGGCAGGCGCACCTTGTCCAGGGCTTCAGCCCCGGCCAGCCAGTCCGGCCCGTATTCCAGCACCACGCGGTACTGGTTCTTATCCTCATAGATGGTGGAAACCTGGCTCTGGCCGAAGGCGTCGCCCAGGGCGCGGTCCACGTCCTGCATGCTCAGGCCGTAGCGGGCCAGGGCGTCGCGGTCCACAGTAACCATGGTCTGCAGGCCGCGTTCTTCAATATCGCTGTCCACGTCCTTGAAGATGGGCTCGGCCGCCAGGGCCTGCTGCAGCCGACGGCCCCAGGTGCGCAGGGCGTCCAGGTCGTCGGCCTGAAGGGTGTACTGGTACTGGGCGCGCGCGCCCCGGCCGCCCATCATGATGTCCTGGGCGGGCTGCAGAAAAATCTGCAGCCCCGGCTCCGAGGCCAGCTTGCCGCGCAACCGCCCGATGACGGCCTGCGCGCCGATCTTGCGTTCCGCCAGGGGCTTGAGGGCGATGAACACCCCGGCCCCGCCGCGCCCGCCCGAAAGGTGGGCCGAAACCTGCTGCACGGCCGGGTCCGCGCGGATGATGTTGACCAGCCGGGTGAGCTTGGCCTGCATGGCCTGGAAGGAGGCGCTCTGATCCGCGCGCACGCCGCCCATGATCACGCCCGTGTCCTGAACAGGGAAAAAGCCTTTGGGCACCGCCACATACATCCAGACGTTGGCGGCCACCACCAGCAGCAGGGAGAAGAGCGTCAGCCGCCGGTGGCGCAGCACCACGGGCAGGGTGCGGGCGTAGCCCGTCTGCAGGGCTGCCAGGGCGTGGCCCCAGGCGTCGCCCACGCGGGCCGCCAGACGGCGCAGCGCGCCGTACAGGCCGCCGGTTCCACAGCGCCGGGCCAGCGCTCTGGCCTTGGCCTCATGCTCCAGAGGGCGGAGCAGGCGTGCGCACATCATGGGGGTTGTGGTAAGGGAAACCAGCATGGAGACCAGCACCGCCGTGGTCAGCACCACGGAAAACTCGCGGAACAGCCGCCCCACGATGCCGCCCATGAACAGAATGGGCGTGAACACCGCCACCAGCGAAAGAGAAATGGAAACCACGGTAAAGCCCACTTCGCGCGCGCCGTTGAGGGCCGCGCGCAGGGGTTTTTCGCCCGCCTCCAGGCGGCGCACGATGTTTTCCAGCACCACGATGGCGTCGTCCACCACAAAACCCGTGGAAACGGTGAGCGCCATGAGCGAAAGGTTGTCCAGACTGTAACCGCACAAATACATGACGCCGAAGGTGCCCAGCAAGGACACGGGCGCGGCCACAGCAGGGATGGCCGTGGCCCGGCCGTTGCGCAAAAAGAGAAAGGTCACCAGCACCACCAGGGTCATGGCCAGGAGCAGGCTTTTTTCCACCTCATGCAGGGAGGCCCGGATGGTCTGGGAGCGGTCCATGCGCAGCTCCAGATCCGCGCTTTCGGGTAGCCAGGAGCGCAGTTGCGGCAACAGCGCCTTCACCCGGTCCACGGTCTCGATAATGTTGGCCCCGGGCGAGCGGAAGACGATGAGCAAAACCGCCGGCCTGCCGTTGGAAAGGGCCATGGCCCGCACGTCCTGCGCGCCGTCCTCCACCCGGGCCACGTCGGCGAGGCGGACGGTTTTTTCTCCCCGGCGGGCCACGATGATGTTTTTGTAATCCGCGGCCTTGCGCAGCTGGTCGTTGGCCCCCACCAGCCAGAAGTTCCGGTCGTTTTCCAGCATGCCCCGCGGCAGAAAGGCGTTGGCCCCGGCCAGGGCTTTGCGCACGTCTTCCATAACCAGGCCCGCGCGGCTCAGGGCGTCCGGCGTAACCTCCACCCGCACGGCGGGCAGGGCCCCGCCGCCCACGGTTACCTCGCCCACCCCCGGCAGCTGCGAAATCTTCTGGGCCAGCACCGTGGAGGCCGCGTCGTAGAGCTGGGAGCGGGTCAGCACGTCCGAGGTGATGGAAAGGATCATGATGGGCGCGCCCGCGGGGTTCACTTTGCGGTAGGTGGGGTTGGAAGGCATGGTGGGCAAGGTGGAACGGGCCGCGTTGATGGCGGACTGCACGTCCCGCGCCGCACCGTCGATGTTGCGGTCCAGATCAAACTGCAGGACCACCTCCGTGGAGCCCAGGCTGCTGGTGGAGGTCATTTCCGTAACCCCGGCAATGCGGCCCAGGGCGCGCTCCAGGGGGGTGGCCACGGTGGCGGCCATGGTTTCCGGCCCCGCGCCGGGCATCTTGGCCCGCACCACCACCACGGGGAAGTCCACCTGCGGCAGCGGGGCCACAGGCAGAAGGCCGAAGGCCGCCAGGCCCGCCAGGGCGATGGCCAGGGTCAGCAGGGTGGTGGCCACGGGGCGGCGGATAAAGGGCGCGGAAAGATTCAGGGGCAGGATTTCCGGCCCCAGGCGGCGCGTCCGTTTCTCCCGCGCCTCCTGATTCTGGCGGCCTTCGCCTGCGCTCACGGCCGCGCCCCCGTCCCGGCGTCCGCGGCCGCCCCGCGGGGGCCGTGTTCTCCGTCCGCGCGGTCGGCCGACGGCAGGGCCGCGCCCTTCCCCCGCAAACGGCGGCTCAGACGGTCAAACCACAGGTAAACCACGGGCGTGGTGAACAGGGTCAGCACCTGGCTGACCAGCAACCCGCCCACCATGCTCACGCCCAGGGGGCGGCGCAGCTCCGCGCCCATGCCCCAGCCCAGCATCAGGGGCAGCGCCCCCAGCAGCGCCGCCAGGGTGGTCATGAGGATGGGCCGCAGCCGCAGCAGACAGGCCTGGCGGATGGCCGCCAGGGGCGGCTTGCCCTCGCGCCGCTCGCCCTCCAGGGCGAAGTCGATCATCATGATGGCGTTTTTTTTGACGATGCCGATAAGCAGGATAATGCCGATAATGCCCACCACGCCCAGTTCCATGCCCGCCAGCATGAGGGCCAGCAAGGCCCCGATGCCCGCCGAAGGCAGGGTGGAGAGGATGGTCAAGGGGTGGATGTAGCTTTCGTAGAGCACGCCCAGCACGATGTAGACCGTGACCACGGCGGCCAGGATGAGCCAAAGCTGGTTGTCCGTGGAGGTCAGAAAAGCGTTGGCCGCGCCCTGAAACTGGGTGCGCAGGGCCGCGGGCAGGCCCAGGGCGCGCTCTTCCTCCTGCACGGCGCGCACGGCCGCGCCCAGGGAGGAACCCTGCGCCACGTTAAAGGAAAGCGTGGCCACGGGGAACTGCCCTTGCCGGGCCAGGGCCAGCTGCACGGGGCGTTCCTCCACCGCGGCGATGCTGGTGAGGGGCACGGGCTTGCCGTCCCCGCCGGCCACATAGATGTGCTCCAGGTCCTGCGGGCTCTGGCGGAAGCGCGCTTCCGTCTCCAGCACCACCTTATACTGGTTGGTCTGGGTAAAGATGGTGGAAACAAGCCGCTGGCCCAGGGCGTCGTAAAGGGCGTTGTCCACAGCGTCCATGCTGATGCCCAGGCGTCCGGCCGCGTCGCGGTTGATTTCCACCCAGGCCATGCGGCCGGGGGGCAGGTGGTCGCTGGCCGCCAGGTCCAGCTCCGGCCGTCGCTGCAGGGCCGCGGTCAGCTGGGGAACCCAGGTTTCGAGCTGCCCGCGGTTGAGGGCCTCCACCGTGAACTGGTACTGGCTGCGGGCCACGCGGTCTTCAATAGTCAGATCCTGCACGGGCTGCAGGTAGAGGCGCATGCCGGGCAGGGCCGCGGCCCTGGCCATGATGCGCCGGGCAATGGCCGGGGCGCGGGCGTCGCGCTCGGCCAGGGGCTTGAGGGCGATGTTCAGGCGTGAGGTGGCCGGGCTCTGGTTCACGCCGTCCACGCCCACAAAAAAGACCACTTCGGCCACGGCCGGGTCTTGCAGAATGACCTGGGCGAGCTCGCGCTGGCGTCCGGCCATGGCGGAGAAGGAAGCGTCCTGCGGGGCCTCGGCCAGGCCCTGGATGACGCCCGTATCCTGCACCGGAAAAAATCCTTTGGGCACAAGCGCATAGAGCAGCGCCGTGAGCGCCAGGGTGCCCACGGTGACGGCCAGGGTCAGGCCCTGGTGGGCCAGCACCCAGTCCAGCCGTTGCTCGTACCAGGCGAGCAGCCTGGGGAAGAAGCCGCCGCTTGCGCCCTCGGCCTTGAGGCCGCCCGCGCCGCGCATTTCCGGCCGCAGCAGCACGGCGCAGAGCATGGGCGTGAGGGTGAGCGAAATGACCGCCGAAATCAGGATGGTGACAGCCAGGGTGACGGCAAATTCGCGGAACAGCCGCCCCACCACGTCGCCCATGAACAGCAGGGGAATGAGCACCGCCACCAGGGAGATGGTCAGGGAAATGATGGTAAAGCCGATCTGCCCCGCGCCCGTCAGGGCGGCCTCCAGGGGCTTGCGGCCCTCTTCCAGATAGCGGGCGATGTTTTCAATGACCACAATGGCATCGTCCACCACAAAGCCCGTGGCGATGACCAGGGCCATAAGGGTGAGGTTGTTGAGCGAAAAGCCCGCCAGGTGCATGACGCCCAGGGAGCCCACCAGCGAAAGGGGCACGGCCAGGGCCGGGATAAGGGTGGCCCGTCCGTTGCGCAGGAAAAGCCAGATGACCCCGATGACCAGGCCGATGGAAAGCAGCAGCTCCAGCTGCACGTCGTGCGCCGTGGCCCGGATGGTCACGGTGCGGTCCGTGACCACGCGCACGTTGACGTGCCCCGGCAGGGTCTGCTGCAGCGTGGGCAGCAGGCGCAGCACAGCGTCGGCCACGCCGATGACGTTGGCCCCAGGCTGACGTTGCACGGAAAGCACAATGGCCGGGCGGAAATCCCCGCTCTCTCCGGCCACATAGGCGGCCAGGCGGGCGTTTTCCGCCCCTTCCGCCACTGTGGCCACGTCCTCCAGACGCAGGGGCGCGCCGTTGGCATAGCCGATAATGGTGCGGGCGTACTCCGCCGCCGAAGTCAGCTGGTCGTTGGCGTCCAGATTGCTGGCGCGTTCCGGCCCGTCAAAGCTGCCCTTGGCGTCGTTGACATTGGCTTTGTCAATGGCCGTGCGCACGTCGGCCAGGGTCAGGCCCGCATGGGCCAGGGCGCGCGGGTTCACCCGCACCCGCACCGCGGGCCGCTGCCCGCCGGAAAGGGTCACCAGGCCCACGCCCGGCAGCTGCGAAATTTTTTGCGCCATGCGCGTGTCCACCAGGTCTTCCAGCCGGGTCAGGGGCATGGCGTCGCTGGTCACGGCCAAGGTCACCACAGGCGGATCCGCCGGGTTCACCTTATTGTACACGGGGGGCGTGGGCAGGTCTGCGGGCAGCAGGTTGTCCGCCGCGTTGATGGCCGCCTGCACTTCCTGCTCCGCCACGTCCAGGGCCGTGGAAAGGTCAAACTGCAGGGTCACCACCGAGGCCCCGGCCGTGGAAAGCGAGTGCATCTGCACCAGGCCCGGCATGGTGCCGAACTGCCGCTCCAGAGGGGCCGTCACCACCGAGGCCATGACGTCGGGCGAAGCGCCGGGGTAAAACGTCTGCACCTGGATGGTGGGGTAGTCGATCTGCGGCAGGGCCGCCACGGGCAGGTAGCGGTACCCCAGCAGCCCGGAAAGCAGCAGGGCCGCCATGAGCAGAGAGGTGGCCACGGGCCGGAGAATAAAAATGCGCGAAAAATTCATGGGGATTCCGGGGTGGTGCGAGTACGGAGCGGGTTGGGGCAGGGAAAGGGCCGCGGGGTTTTGGGCGGTTTCAGGCGGGGTCTGCCGCGCGCCGTGCGGACGGCGCGGGCGGACAGCCCGCCCGGCGCTCCGCCGCCAGGGCGATCAGGTCCGCCACGGCCGCGCAGATCTGTTCCGGCGGCAGGGCGGCGTCCAGGCGGTGGTGGGCGGCGGCGGCGTAGAGGGGCGCGCGCTCGGCCAGCACCCGGGCGGCCTCCTGGGCCGCGTCCAGACCCGTCAGGCTGGGGCGCTGGGCGGCCTGCGGGTCGCAGGCCAGGCGCGCGGCCAGCAGCGCGGCAGGCGCTTCCAGGTAAAGAACCACGCCCTGCGCGCGCATGTAAGCGCGGTTTTCCGCGGCCAGCACCATGCCGCCGCCCGTGGCCACCACAACGCCCCCAGGATGCGCGGCCGCGGCCGCGCGCAGGGCTGCGCTTTCCCGGCGGCGAAAGCCGGGCCAGCCTTCGGCCGCCACAATTTCCGCCACGGTTTTGCCCGTGGACGCGGCCACGGCCGCGTCCGTATCCACAAAAGGCAGGCCCAGCCGTCGGGCCAGGACGCGCCCCACAGTGGTCTTGCCCGACGCCCGCGCGCCCACCAGAAAGACCAGGGACGGGGAGGTTGCGTTTTCTTGCATGGCAGGCCCGATTCCTTCACGCGGGGCGGACGGCGTGCGCCGTCCCTTCCCCTACAGTATTCTGACGCCGTCCTCTTCCACCAGCACCGTGTATTCCCAGCGCACGCCGCCCCACTGGGGGTAGTAGAGGCCCGGCTCCACCGTAACGGTCATGCCCGGCCGGAGCGCGCCCTGGGCGCGGGGGGAGAGGCTGGGGGCCTCGTGGGTTTCCAGGCCCACACCGTGGCCCAGCCCGTGGGTAAAGGCCTGGGCCGCGTCCGCTTTTTCAAAGACCCGGCGGGCCAGGGCATAGGCCTCGGCCAGGGGCAGACCGGGCCGCATGGCCTTAAGGGCGGCCTCCTGGGCGGCGCGGGTCAGCTCCAGGGCGCGGCTGAAGGCCGCCGTGGGGGCCTCGCCCACCCAGAAGGTGCGGGTCTGGTCTGAGCAGTAGGCCTCTACCCGGCAGCCCACGTCAATAAGCACCGGGCAGTTTTCCGTAATCGTGTCCGCGCCGGGCACGGCGTGGGGCAGGGCCGCATTTTTGCCCACGGCCACAATATTGGCAAAGGCCAGCTCCGTGGCCCCGTTTTCACGGAAAAAACGCTCAATGGCCCAGCTCAGTTCGCTTTCGCTGCGGCCCGGAGTCAGCTCCCCCGCCACCCAGTCCAGCATTTTGTGGTTGAGGGCAAAGGATTTTTCCAGCGCGGCGATTTCGGCGGCGTCCTTGATCAGGCGCAGGTCTTCCACCAGGCCGTCGGCGGCCTCCAGGCACAGGCCGGGCCCGGCCTGGGTCAGGGCCCTGGCAAAGGCCAGGCTCACGCCGCGGGCCTCCAGGCCCACGCGGCCGCCGCAGCGGCGCAGCAGGCGGCAGAGCCCTTCCACGCCGTCGCCGCCGTAAATAAAAATGCGGTCTTCGTCCCACAGCCGGGCGGCGGCATCGGCGTAGCGGGCGTCAGTGGCCAGCCAGTCCCGCCCGTCGGCGGTGACGACCAGGCGGCCGGCGCTTTCGTTGCACTGCGGATCGTGCAGTTCAAAGCCGGAAAGATAGTAGCGGTTGGCGGCGTGGCTTACCAGCAAGGCGTCCAGGCCGCGGGCGCGCATGGCCCGACGCAGATTTTCGCGCCGGGCGGCGTAGGTTTGCTTCATGGTGCACACTCTCCTGTTTGCAGTGTAGCGTCTTGCGGGCCGACTGAAAAGGGCGCGGAGCCGAACAGCCCCACGCCCTGTTTTTTCAAATGGTTACATTGCCGTCAGCCCTGCTGCATGGCGGTGATGAGCTCCTGCAGGCGTTGGGCCTGGGCCGTAAGGTGGCCCACGGCCTCGGCGGCCTCGTGCATGGCCTCCGTGTTCTGGGCGGCAATGGCGTTGACCTGAACAATGGACTGGTTGATCTCTTCACTGGCGGCGGACTGCTCCTCGCCGGCGGCGGCGATGGCGCGCACCTGATCGGCGGCGGCCTCCACCTGGCTCACGATCTGCCGCAGGGCCTCGCCGGACTGGCTGGCGAAGCCGGTGGCGGTCTGCACTTCCTTGAGGGCGTTGTCCATGCCGGTCACGCTTTTGTCCGCGCTTTCCTGGATGGCGGCGATGGCGCTGCCCACGTCCTTGGTGGCGGTCATGGTTTTTTCCGCCAGTTTGCGCACTTCGTCGGCCACCACGGCAAAGCCGCGCCCGGCCTCGCCCGCGCGGGCGGCCTCAATGGCCGCGTTGAGGGCCAGCAGATTGGTCTGATCCGCAATGTCCGAGATGACGCCCATAATCCGGCTGATGGCCTGGGCGTGCGCGTCGAGGCGGGTCATGTCTTCCTTGAGCTCCAGGGAGACGGCCTGGACCTGATCGATGCTCTGCAGGGCCTTACCCACGATGTCCGCCCCCGATACGGCCCCGGCCCTGGCTTCGGCGGAAACCCGCGCCGCGTCGGAGGCGTTTTTGGCCACTTCCTGCACGGAGGCGTTCATCTCGTTCATGGCCGTGGCGGCTTCGTCCAGACGACGGGCGGATTCGCCGGCGGCCGTGTCAGACTGACCGATGCGCGCGGCCAGCGCCTGCGCGGCGGAGGAAATGACGGCCACCGCTTCTTCCAGATGCCCGGCGGCGGCCAGCATGCCGTCCCGTTTGGCCTGCTCTGCGGCCTGGCGGGCCTGCTCCGCCTGCTGCGTGGCGGCCTTGGCCAGGCTGGTCTGCTTTTCGGCCTCGGCGCTCTTCTGCTCCGCCGTGCTGACCATATCTTTGAGGTTGCGCACCATCTCGGCCAGGGCCCCCTGCAGGGCGGCCAGCTCGCCGTAAAAGCCCGCACCGTTCAGCTGTACGCTCAGATCGCCACCGGCGATCTGCCGGGCCGAGGCCACCAGCTTGTCCAGGGGCCGGTTGATGGAACGGACGATAAGGAAGGAAAGGCCCAAAGCCAGGAGGGTAATGGCCGCGCTGATAAGGCCCATGGCGCGCATGTCCGCATAGGCGGCGGCGAAGATTTCATCCTTGGCCTGGAGGGCGGCGATCTTCCAGCCGAATTCCGTGGAACGCACCGTGGCGAGCATGGGCACGCCCCGCACGGTCACGGCCAGCATGCCGTCCTTAGCGGCCAGCAGGGCTTCCAGGCCGGGATCCTTGACTTCCTGACCGATGACCTTGCCGGCAAAGTCCTCGTTTCTGGGGTCGGAAAGGATGCGCCCACCCTGTTCAAGCAGCATGAAGTAGCCGGTCTTGCCGAAGTTCATGTCCTTGAAGCGGGCGGAAAGCCCCGCCAGGGAAACGTCCACGCCGAGCACGCCGGTGAGGCCGCCTGCCGCGTCAAACATCTTGTGGGTGACGGCAAAGACCATCTCGCCGGTATAGGAGAGGTAGCTCTGCGAAATGCCGCAGACCTCCGGGGAGGCTTTGCGCGCCACATACCAGGGCCGCCTGGACATGTCGAAGCCCGGAGCCACCTCCGCATTGTCAAAGGAGGAGGCGTAGTTGCCGTCCTCATAACCGGCGTAGACCTCGGCATAGTCCGCATAGGCCTTGTCCATGCGCACAAATTTGCGCAGCACGTTCCGCGCCGTCCAGGAAAGGTCCTTGTGGCGAAACACAGATTTGCTGGTCGTGGATTTGTAGGTGGGGAAGGCGTCGCCCGCGGCGGCCACGTCCGGATCCTTGGCCAGGAGCGCGGCGTTGTTCTCGGCCGTGTGCAGGAACTGGGTCACATAAACGCCCATAAGGCGCAGCTGCCGCTGGACCGCAGTGCGGTAAGCGTCTTCCGCCTCCTGGCGCAGCGAAAAGGCGGCGTTGGTCATGATGCCCGCCGCCAGGAGGACGGTGGTGAGAAGAAAGCCCAGAATAATGCGCAGACGTATGCTCATGCGTCACCTGTCTTTGCCCGCCGCATCTGGCGACGGGGAACGCGGCGGGGGGATGGGACGGCCGGCGCTCCGCAATCCGGCCTTGACGCCGCCGGCCCCCGTGGACGCGAAATGGACGGCGCGATTGTTCCGCCGCCCTTCTTATCGGCACGGTGCAAAAAAAGTTAGGGAGAGTATCTGCGCCGCCCCGCGTGATGATTGAACAATATCCATAAAAAATGAAATTTAATATCAATAAAAGCCGCGCGGACAAAGCCGCAGCGCGCCAGGGCAGTTCAACTTTGAAATGTCCTGGCGGCTGCGCGAGCAGACGCCCGCTGTGGAGGCATAAGTGCAATTTATTTGCGCTGTTAAGCGCCGAAACGAGCGTGCGTCAACGTTGAGAATGCCTATTCGCAACGTTAATCTGCTCTATGGATAGCGCCGGACGCATTGCCAGAGCTGCCAGGGGGCCTTATCCTTCAAGGCAAGGCGAAGCCCTCGCGCAGGCCGCGCGGGGGCTGGCCTTGCAACAGTACCCAAGCAACCAACGGCCACGGCCGTCAAGGATTCTCCATGAACTACAGAACCGTTACGGACGACGTTACCGGCCGCCGCACCACGGACGGCGCGGGCGTGCGCCTGGTCCGCGTGCTGGGCGACCCCACAGTGGCGCGCTTTGATCCCTTTCTGATGCTGGACGCCTTTGATTCCCGCGATCCGCAGGACTACGTCAAGGGCTTTCCCCTGCATCCCCACCGGGGCATTGAAACCTTTACCTATCTGATCGCCGGCGAGATCGACCACAAGGACAGCCTGGGCAACGCCGGGGCCATCCGCGACGGCGACTGCCAGTGGATGACCGCCGGCAGCGGCATCCTGCATGAGGAAATGCCCCGCGCCTCGCCGCGCATGCTGGGCCTGCAGCTCTGGATCAACCTGCCCCGCAGGGACAAGATGGCCCCGCCCCAATACCGGGACATCACTGCCGCCCAGGTGCCGCGCCTGGATGAAGAAAGCGCCCTGGTGGCCGTGGTGGCCGGCGAGTATGCGGGCGTGGCGGGCGCGGCCCAAGGGGACTATGTGCCCGTGCGCTTTCTGGACGTGACCCTCAGACCCGGCAAAACCTGGACGACGGCTGTCCCACCGCAGGACACGGCCTTCGCCTACATTCTGGAAGGCGCGGCCGCCCTGGCCCCGGCGGGCACGCCCCTGGAAGCGCGCCACGCCTGCCTGCTGGGCGCGGGCGATACGGCGGCCTTTACCGGCGGCTCGCAGGGCGCGCGGATGGTGCTGGTTTCCGGCCCGCCCCTGCGCGAGCCCGTGGCCTGGGGCGGCCCCATTGTCATGAATACGGAAGCGGAACTGCGCGCGGCCTACCAGGAGCTGGAAGACGGCACGTTTATCCGCCATGCCGATCCCGCCCTGCGGCTGCGGTAGACGACAAAAATCCCGCGCGCAAAGGGCGGACGGCCAACAGGTCAGGCGTATCTGGCGCTGATTTCCTCGCCCGCGGCGGCCACGTCGGCCCGCATTTTTTCGCGGGCGCTTTCCATCTTTGCGGCCAGAGCCGGATCGCCCAGGGCCAGAATCTGCGCGGCCAGCCAGGCCGCATTGCGCGCTCCGGCCTTATCCAGGGCCACGGTGGCCACCGGGAAACCGGGGGGCATCTGCACGGTGGAGAAAAGCGCGTCCATGCCCGCCAGGCTCGCGCCGCCGATGGGGATGCCAATGACCGGGCGGATGGTGCGGGCGGCTACGGCCCCGGCCAGGTGCGCGGCCATGCCCGCCGCGCAGATGAAAACCTGCGCGCCTTCGGCCTCGTAGCGGCGCACCAGCTCCACGGTGCGGTCCGGGGTGCGGTGGGCCGAGCTGACAGTCATAACGCAGCTCACGCCCAGGCCCCGCAGCACGTCCACACAGGGGGCCACTTTCTCCTCGTCAGATCTGGACCCCATAAAAATAACCACTTGCGGCATAATGCATTCTCCCTGTTGTCTTGTTGCCCTGCTGCAGGCCGCGCGAACCGGGCAGAAACTCCCTACCCTAACCGGCGCAAGCCCTTGTCGCCGATATCCTTGCGATAGAAGCTCTGGGGCATGCGGATGCGCTCCACAGCGGCGTAAGCGGCCTTTTGCGCGGCGGCCAGGCCGTCGCCCAGCGCGGTGACGCAGAGCACGCGCCCGCCGTTGGAAAGGATCTGGCCGTCTGTGAGGCTGGTGCCGCTATGGAAAACCTTGACCCCAGGCAGGGCTTCGGCTTCGTCAAGGCCCGCGATGGGCAGGCCCTTGGGGTAGCTGCCGGGGTAGCCCGCCGCGGCAAGCACCACGCCCAGGGCGGTCTGCGAGCTTTGCTGCAGCTTTGCGGGGTCCAGGCGGCCGTGCACGGCGTCCAGCATAATGGCGGGCAGATCGCCCTGAAGGCGCATGAGCAGGGGCTGGCATTCCGGGTCGCCGAAGCGCACGTTGTATTCCAGCACCTTGGGGCCCTGAGCGGTGAGCATGAGGCCCGCGTACAGCACGCCCACAAAGGGGTGGCCGTCCTTGGCCAGCACGCGCAGGATGGGCCGCACTGTGGCGTCGGCCATGGCCTCCAGCTGGTCGTCGGGCAGCACGGGCGCGGGGCTGTAGGCCCCCATGCCGCCGGTGTTGGGGCCCTGGTCCCCATCGTAGACGCGCTTGTGGTCCTGGGCCGAGGGCAGGGGCAGGGCGCGTTCGCCGTCGCAAAGGCAAAGGAAGGAGGCTTCCTCGCCCACCAGGCATTCTTCAATCACCACCAGGTTGCCCGCGTCGCCGAAGGCGCGGAGGCCCATGATTTCGTCCACGGCGGCCAGGGCCTCGGCCTCTGTCTGGGCCACAATGACGCCCTTGCCCGCGGCCAGGCCGTCGGCCTTGACCACCAGGGGCGCGCCCACGCGGCGGATATGCTCCCGGGCCGCGGCGGCCTCGCTGAACACGGCGCTTTGGGCTGTGGGCACCCCGGCGCGGCGCATGATCTCCTTGGCAAAGGCCTTGCTGCCTTCCAGGCGCGCGCCATACGCGTCGGGCCCAAAGCAGGGAATGCCCGCCGCGCGCATGCGGTCGGCGATGCCCAGGGTCAGGGGCAGCTCCGGCCCCGGCGCCACGAGGTCAATGCGTTCGGCCTGGGCCAAGGCCACCAGGCCGTCCAGGTCGTCCACGGCCACGGGCACGTTGCGCGCGCCGTCGCGCGCGGTGCCGCCGTTGCCCGGCGCGGCCAGCACGGCGCTGACCTGCGGGCTCTGCAGAAATTTCCAGACCAGGGCGTGTTCCCGCCCGCCGGAACCGATTACCAGGATGCGCATGATTCTTCCCTGTTGCCGGTGAAAAAAAAGGCGGCCCGGCCGGACCGGACCGCCCCTGAAAGGCCCGCCTAACGGCCGGGCGTGACCTCAAAGTCGCTCAGGTCCGCGGGCACGTTGGGGTCTGTGGCCGAAACGTCCAGCGGATACGCGGTGATCATGCTCTGGCGGCTGCCGATGCCCAAATCGGGCGAAGTGTTCAGGCCCACCACCAGGTCCAGCACGCCGTCGTTGTTCACGTCGGCCAGGTCCACTTCAGCCACGGAGCCGCGGATGCGCCGGGTCTTCCACTTGAGGCCCAGGCCCACGCCGTCCCAGTACAGGGCGTGGATTTCGCCCTGGGGGAAGTAGCGGTAGCGGTCAAAGACCTGCGAAGCCGTGGAAATGGGCTTGTTGACCAACAGAACATACTCGCCGGTGCTGCCGATGTCCGCGGCGATGAGCCGCATGGGCGCGTAGTACTTGCTGGGGAGCTGATAGTTTTTGTCCACGCCCAGGCCGGGCATGCCTTTGTAGTGGTCCATGCCCGTGGCGGAGCCGGAGAAACGCTCCATAGTGGTGTGGATGAGGGAATTGCCGTGGCCCTGAAAAACCTTGAGCCGCTCGGTATCCGTAAGCATGATGAGCTGGTCGCCCTTGTTCTGACGGCCACCGGGCAGCCAGACGATGTTGAAGGGCGTGGCCCCGGAGGGCACGTCAATGCGGGTGCCCAGGGCAAACTTGCCGCCGGACCGGACCATGATGTGCACGCCGGGGGCGAAGAGCTTGATGGAATCCCAGCCCTGGCCCACCAGGGTGGGGGTGTAGGTGGGGGGCAGGCGCACCACGCTCATGAAGTAGGGCACGCGCTCGGCAAACTGGCGCAGCTTGTTGCCCTTGAAGCTGTAAATATAGCTGTAGGGGCGGTTGCTGTCCTCCTCAAAAGTGGCCACCACCAGCTCGGCGGCCCGGTCGCGGTCCAGATCGATGGCCCGCATGGAGAAGCAGACGTTGGAGCGGGTAATGGAGGTCTCGCCCAGCAGCTTGAGTTTGCCGTCGGGCTGCCAGCTGTAGATGCGCAGGTCGTGGTCGCCCAGCACGGCGATTTCATTCTTGCCGTCGCCGTTAAAGTCGCCCACGGCCATGTCCACCATATTGTAGGGCAGGCGCTGGCTGCGCAGGCGGGAGCCGTCGCTGGCCCCGGACCCCTGGTAGCGAAACTGCGGGTTAAGGTAAACCTGCTGCTGGCCCGTCTCATTGACCAGGATGTCGCCGCGGGGCGTGGAGCCGCTCGCGGCGGTCATGCCCGGCGCGCGCACGGCCGCCACGCCAAAGAAATCCTGCCCCAGGGCGGCGGTCAGCTGCTGCACCGTGGCCGTGAGGGAGCTCACCGGGCCTTGCTCGGTCTTGCTCCAGGTTTTTCCGGCCGCGTCCACGCCGTTAACCGTTACGGTGCTCTGGCCGCCCACCACGCTTACGGAGCCCCAGACGGCCGCGTCCGCCCCGGCGGCCTTCAGGGCCTGCCGCGCCTCGGCCTGGGAGCCTGCCTTGGTCTGGCCGGTACGCGCCTCCAGCACGCCGGGCCGGTTGAGCCGGCCCTGGATGGTGGCCGGCACCGCCTTGGAAAGATAGCTGTAGCTCTGGGGGGCGTTGACCGCAAAAGGCAGAACCACGGCGCTTCTGGCCGCGGCGTCGGGGGCCGTGGCCAGACCGAACACCATAAGGCAGAGCGCGAGGGCCAGTGGCAAGGTATATTTCATTCCACACTCCTTGGGCATGGGCGCACGCCCGACGCGACGCGCGGGCGGCTGGAAGGGGCGGCGCGCCCCGATGGATGCGGGCAATCCGCACCGGGGCACTATATCCGCACTTGCGCCGCCGCGCAATACACGCGCTTGCCTCCAAAGCCGCCTGCCCCTACTATGCGCCCATGAGCACCGCCGCCCGTTCCTTTCGTCTGGTTTGTCCGCCCGCGTCCGTTCCGCTGGTGGAAGCGCTGCTGCGCGCCCAGGGCTATGCCTTTGCGCCGGAGCCTTTTTCGCCCTTCTGCCGCCGCCTGCTGGCGGAGCCGCGCCCTCTGGGGGGCTCGCTGGCGGCTTTTTTCGGCTATATTTATATTCAGGACCGCTCTTCCATGCTGCCGCCCCTGGCCCTGAACCCCGCCGCGGACGCGGCCGTGCTGGACATGTGCGCCAGCCCCGGCAGCAAGACGGGTTTTCTGGCCCAGCTTGTGGGCCCCACAGGCTTCGTGCTGGGCAATGAGCCCACCCCCACCCGCCTGGGCACCCTGCGGGCCAACCTGCATCAGATGAATCTGCTCCACGCCGCCACCTGCGCCTACAGCGGGGACGCCCTGCCCCTGCGGCCGCAGAGCTGGCGGGCCATTCTGCTGGATCCGCCCTGCTCGGGCTGGGGCACGGCGGCCAAGCACCCGCAGGTGCTCAGGCTCTGGCAGGGAGACAAAATCGACAGCCTCACGGCCCTGCAACGCCGTTTGCTGCGCCAGGCGGCGCTGCTTCTGGCCCCAGGGGGGCGGCTGGTCTATTCCACCTGCACCACCAATCCGGCCGAGAATGAGGCGCAAGTGCGCTTTGCCGAAGAAGAACTGGGCCTTGTGCGCGTGCCCCTGACGCCTTTTCCCGGCTTTGTCTGGGAAGAACAGCCTGGCGGGCAGGGCACCTTGCGCGTGGACGGGGAGCGCTCCGGCGCGCAGGGTTTTTATGTGGCCTTGCTGGAAAAACCCGCTGCAGCAGCCGAGCCTGCGGCGGGCCCCGCGCCTTCCGGAACGCCCGGAGCTGCGGCGAGGCCGCAAGGCGCAGAACGCGGCGGCCGCGGCCGACGGGGCGGCCTCAGCCGCGCCGCCGGGCAGCCTCTGGGTCAGGTGCTGGCGCGCACGGCCCTGGACGGCCCGGCAGGCAGCGGCGCGCTGCTGCCGCCAGGCGAAGCGGCGGTCTTCGGGGGGCATGTCCGCTTTGTGCCGGCGCAGGCCCGGATTCTGCTGCCCCCGGAGCTGATCTGGCAGGGCAGCCTGCTGGGCCGGGCGCAGGGCTGCGGCCTGGACCCGGCCCCACGGTTGCGCGCCCTGCTGCCGGAGCGGCCGGACCCGCAGACCAGCCTGGTGCTGGACGCGGCGGAGGACGTGACGGCCCTGCTCAGCGGCCAGAGCCGCCAGACAGGCCTGACCGGCCGCCGTGTCGCCCTGTGGTGGCGCGATCTGCCCCTGGGGCTGGCGGCCCTCAAGCAGGGCCGGGTTGTGGCGGGATTTCGCTGACGCCGCCACGGCATTGCAGCCTTGCAAGGCCACAGCGCAAAGGGCCCCTGCGGGTCGGGATGGATGTTTCCCGACCGCAGGGGCCCTTGTTAATTTTTCGCGGCCGCTACATGCGGATGCTGTCGCGGATGTCTTCCAGGCGGGCCTTGGTGAAAAGCAGGTAGGAAAGGATCAGCTCGCCAGAATTGAAGGTGGAGGTGATGTAAAGGGGATCATAGGTGGCGATGCGGTCCATATAGGCCATGGCCGCGGCCATGTTTTCTTCGTTGTTCTTGGCCTTGATTTCCGGATAGAGCTGGTAGAGGGCGTTGATGAAGTCGCGCAGCACCAGAACAATGCCCTGCACTTCATAGATGCGGTTATCCAGCTCATAAAAAGGCAGATTCTGCGCGTTTTCTAACAGGCCCTGGGCGTAGCCCAGCATGTTTTCGCCGGTTACGGTCACAAAGGAGGCGTAGAGATCGTCCGTGCGGCAATTGTAAACGCCGGTACCCTTATCCAGGGAGGCTTTGTAGTCTTCCAGCAGCTTGAGGCCCTTTTTGTAGGAGCCTTCCGCCGAAGGGAACATGAAGCTGCGCGGGTCTATGGCAAAGCTGTTGATGCGCGCCTTGTAGAGAAATTCGCTTTCGCGGTCGCTGGCGCCCAGTTTGGCGATCTGGCTGGAGTAGAGGTCCAGCAGAAATTTGGTGGCGTGGTATACGCCGTACTGGCGGTAGGCGCGGTTGTCCAGGATGAAGCGGTTGAAAATAATGTCGTTGAAGCTCCAGCCGAAGGTGGAGTTCAGCTCGCGGCGCATCTGATTGCTGATGGAATCCAGCAAAATTTTGCCTTTTTCGGCGTCCGGCAGGTCGGCGGCGGCCGCGGGCACGCTCATGGCCTGGGGGAAGGTGGTGCGGTCCACCAGGCTGTAGACGCGCTGCAGGCCCCAGGCCACCAGCAGCACGCCCACCAACAGACAGACCTGCACGGCCAGGGTTTTAAGCACCACCTGCAGTTTCAGAACGGCGGGGAGTTCGGGCAGTTTCATGGCAAACCTCTCTTGGAGCGGATGGGGGACGCAGGGGACGGGCCGCGCCCCAGGGCGAAAAATGGCCCCGGTCTGTACAAACTAATACAGGGGGGGCGGTTAGTACAGGGGGCCCTGCGACGGCGGGCTGATGGCCTACCCGCCGGATCATTTCCTCCCGACCTCTTGCTGCCAGGTCAACATCCGTACGGCTGTTCGCCGCCTCCCTCTCGAAGTCTGCTGTTGCCTGGCAACTCCAGCTTTATCCTCTTGAGGGAGGGTGAACAACGTGTTGGCACTCTACATCTAGAGCAGACTCCCCTCCCAGTTGAACAATCCCGGCCGGCGCAGGGCCGGGAGGGCTGCGGGCGGGTTTTCTTCCAGGTGGGCGTAGAAGCTGTAGCCGGCGGCGCTGAGGGCGGCGCGTTGGGCGGTGAGGTCCAGGGGCCAGCCGGGGTAGATCCAGAGGGTGCCGCCGTACTGTCGGGCCCAGAAGGGTTCGCCCTTGGGGCTGAGGAAGGGTTCGTTGGCTTTAACGCCGGCGAGGGGGAAGCGGCTGAGGCCCACGGGCCAGAACCCGGCAAGCACCATGCCCAGGGGCAGGGGGCTTTGGGCGGGCAGGGCGAGCATCTCTTCGCGGGGCAGTTCCGGGCTGGCAAAGGCGGCGGTAAAGCCCATGCGGGCCAGCACGCCCAGGGCCGGGGCGTTGGCGCAGTTGCAGAAGGGGCCGGCGGCGAGCTCGGTTTCCGGCGGCAGATCCTGGGGGAAGAGCCCGCGCTGCCAGGGGGCGTTGCAGACGAACTGGCGTGCGCCGTCGCGCCAGAGGCGCTGGAGGGCGCGCTGGAGGGCGGCTTCCTCCTCAGGCCAGATGACGGGGGGCAGCCACCAGACGGTGCGGGGGATGAGGGTGCGGGAGACGGCGGCGCTGCGCGGGGAGAGCCAGAGGGCATTGCGGCCGCGGCCGCGTTCCTTGCCCTGGGGAAGGCTGGCGTGGACGAACATATCCGGCCTGGGGGCGGCTTTGACGGGCCGGGGCAGGGCGGGCAGGCTTTCCACGGGGCTGCTTGGGCGGCCGGGCAGGGCTTCCAGGCGGGTCTGCCAAGTTTTGAGGATGGCGGTGAGCTCAGGTTCGCGCCGGTCAATGAGAAAGACGGGCGTGCCGGCTCTGGGGGTTTTGTGTTTGGGCAGGCGCAGGATGAGGTTGCCGGCCTTGGGCACGCGCCGGGTGACGGGCAGGGTGGCGTGCCAGCGTTCGTCCTCCACGCCCACGCGCAGGTAGTCCTGGGGCAGGAGGTCGAAGTGGGGTTTGAGCACGACGCTGCCGTCGGGCTCGATGCGCACCTTGCCGGCCAGAAGGCCGGAGCTGGTCTGGCCGTCGGCGGCTGTGGGGGCCGTATCTTTTTGCGGCAGAAAGCGGGCGCGGGTGGCGGGGCGGCCCAGGGCCCACTGGAGGATTTCTTCCGCGGTCTTGCGGGCCTGCGGGTCGCCGGGGTTATCGCGCAGCAGGCGGTAGGCCGTAACGGCGTGGTAGACGTAGTGCGGGCCTTTTTTGCGGCCTTCGATTTTCCAGGAGACCAGGTGGGGCACGTCGCGCAGGGTTTTGACCAGCACGTCCAGGGAAAGGTCTTGACAGGAGAACCAGCGGCCCTCGTGCTCCTTGCCGGGGCGGGAGGGGCGGCGGGCGGCAGAGGCGCGCCGGGCGCGGTTGTCCTCGCGTTCTGCTGGTCCGTTGGGGCGGCCGTCCGGGCGACGTCCGCGCGAGAGCGCGTCGGGCGCGGCCTGCCGGTTGAGGGCCTGGGCGGCGGCCTGCCCGCCCTGACGGTAAACGCGGCGGCAGGGCTGGACGCAGCGGCCGCGCAGGCCGCTTTTGCCGCCCATGTAGCTGGACCAGTAGCAGCGGCCGGAAACGCAGTAGCAGAGCGCGCCGTGAACAAAGCATTCCAGGTCCAGGCCTTCGGGGCAGGCCTCGCCCATAAGGCGGATTTCGTCGATGGAAAGCTCGCGCGGAAGGATAACCCGGCTGGCCCCCAGGGCGCGGGCCTCAAGAAGGCTTTGGGGATGGGTGAGGTTGGCCAGGGTGGAGAGGAAGAGGCCGCCCTCAAATCCCGCCTGCCGGGCCAGATCCAGGAGGGCCAGGTCCTGGATAATCAGGCCGTCGGGGCGCACCTGCCGGGCCAGGCGGGCGGCCAGGCGGTAGGCCTGGGCGGGCTCGTCGGGCTTGAGCAGGGTGTTCATGGCCACATAGACGCGCGCGCCGGAAGCGTGGGCCAGATCCGTAAGGCGCGAAAGCTCGGTAAGGCCGAAGTTTTCGGCCTGCATCCGGGCGGAAAAGTTTTTCAGCCCCAGGTATACGGCGTCGGCCCCGGCGGCCAGTCCGGCCAAAAAGGAGGGGGCGTCCCCGGCCGGAGCGAGGATTTCAGGGCGTTGGGGCGTGGGGATGGGCATTGCGGGGACGGTCATAATTTGTAGTACTCCCGGTACCAGGCCACAAAGCGGGCGATGCCCTCGCGCAGGGGCGTGCGGGGGGCGAAGCCCGTGGCGGCGGTGAGGTCGTCGATGTCGGCCCAGGTGGCGGCCACGTCGCCGGGCTGCATGGGCAGCAGGTCTTTGACGGCCTTGCGCCCCAGGGCGTCTTCCAGCGTGGCGATAAAGTCGTTGAGCTCCACCGTGTGGTTGTTGCCGATATTGTAGATGCGCCAGGGCGCGGAGCTGCTGGCCGGGTTGGGGGCCGCGGGGTCGAAGTCCGGGTCCGGGCCGGGGGCCAGGGGCAGAATGCGGGTCACGCCCTCGATAATGTCGTCAATATAGGTGAAATCGCGGCGCATGCGGCCCTGGTTGAAAACCTTGATGGGTTCCCCGCGCAGGATGGCCGTGGTAAAGAGGTGCAGGGCCATATCCGGGCGGCCCCAGGGCCCGTAGACGGTAAAGAAGCGCAGACCCGTGCAGGGAATACGAAACAGGTGGCTGTAGGCGTGGGCCATGAGCTCGTTGCTTTTTTTGCTGGCCGCGTAGAGGCTGACGGGGTGGTCCACATTGTGGCGCACGGAATAGGGCTGGGCCGCATTGAGCCCGTAGACCGAGGAGGAAGAGGCAAAGACCAGGTGCTCCACCTTGCAGCGGCGGCAGCCTTCCAGAATGTGGCCAAAGCCCAGCAGGTTGGCGTTGAGGTAGGCCTCAGGGTTCTGCAGGCTGTAGCGCACCCCGGCCTGGGCGGCCAGGTTGACCACATGGCTGAAGCCCTCCTGGGCGAAAAGCGCGGCCAGGGCCGGGGCGTCGGCCAGATCCGTGGGGACGAAGCGAAACTGCGCGGCCTGGGGCAGCGCGGCCAGGGCGGCCAGGCGGTCGCGCTTGAGCTGCACGTCGTAATAATCGTTACAGTTATCCAGGCCCACCACGCTGTGGCCGTCGGCCAGAAGCCTGCGGCAGAGGTGGTAGCCGATAAAGCCCGCCGCGCCCGTCACCAGTACATGCATGATTTGGTCCTCCCTTGCGCCTGCGCGCACGGTAAGCCAGAAGCGCCCTGCGGGCAAGGGGCGGCCCAGGGCTTGCGGGACGGCGCGCGGCAAAGTATGCTGGCTATCCTTGGGGGAGCACGCATGCGCAAAACTGATCAGAACGGGCGCGCCGAGGCCCGGTCCGCCGCAAGGCCCGGCCGCAGGCGGCTGGCCTGGTATGCCGGACCGTACAAGGACGCCCTGTTATACCTTATGGTGGCCATTTTCCTGGTGGAGCTGGTGGTGGGCGGCGTGTCCTTTTTTTATGGGGTCATGCACGCCGCGCCGGAAGCCCCTGGCGGGCCGCCCCTGGCCCGCTTTCCCTGGCTGGGCTGGGCGGTGGCGGCCATCCTGGCCCCGGTGGGCCTTATGCTGCTGGTGCACCTTTCCGGCACTTGGGTGGCGCGCTTTCTGGGGCGGGAGGACGCGGCGGCCCCGCAGGGCGAGGGCGGTGCTGCGGACGATGCGGACGACGCCCAGGTGCCCGAACGGCTGCGGCGGTTCTACGCCATTATCCGCAATGCGCCCACAGTGGTGGTGCTGCTGGGCATTCTGCTGCTGGGCGCGGGCCTGTTTTTTGTGGACGGGGCCTTTACGGCCCTGGTGCGCATGGGCGGCGCGCTTGTGCCCTACATCCCCTGGATAGCGGGCAGCGCCGCGGCCCTGCTGGCCGTATGCTACCTGGTGCACCGCTGGTTTATCTACCGGCACCATAAAATGCAGGAGGAATACGCCTACCGCCGCCAGGTGCTGGAGCGCACGGGCATTGTGCTGGTGGACAAAGGCTGCGTGCCCCTGCCGCAGAATGCTGAACAGCGCCTGGCCCTGGGCGCGCAGGTGGTGGATACGCAGGCCCTGCCCCAGGGCCAGGGCCCGGCCGGGCCCGAGGCCGGCGCGCAGGAGGGGGCCAGGAGCGGGGCCGACGGCCCTGTGCCGCCCGCAACCCCGCCCGGCGCTGCGGACGAAGAGATTGTGGATGCGGAGCTGACCCCGCCGCGCAAGCCGTGAGGGGCCGACTTGGCCTGCGGCCGCCGCAAGCCTCCGGCGCGTGCAGGCTGTCGTTGTTGTTCCGGCGTTCCTGATTGGCGGCTTTGCTGCGCCTTGGAGCCTTTGCCCCTTCGCGCTACCGCGTTTTGTGTTCGCGCGCCCAGCGGGCGTAGGCCTCCTGCAGGCGGTTGAGCTGGCGGGGCAGCTCGGTACGCAGGGCGCAGTAGCCCTCAATGCTGCGGCGGGCCTGGCGGCGCAGGTTAGTCATGCCGGGCAGGGCTTCCAGCAGATCCCCCACCCGGTCGGCCAGGTTGCAAGGCTCTGCGCCCTGGAAGAGAAAGCCGTTCTGCCCGTGGCGCAGCACTTCGCGCACGGCTCCCGTATCCGTAGCCAGCACGGGCAGGCCGCAGGCCATGGCCTCAAAGAGGCCGGAGGAAAGGGTCTGGGAGGAATTGCAGTAAACGTAGAAGGTAGAGGCCCGCAGCAGCTCGCGGTATTCCGCGCGGGGGACGTAAGGCAGCAGGCGCACGCGCGGGGAGCGCAGGGCGGCCCTGAGCTCTGGCGGGCAGTCTTGGGGCAGGGGCTCGCCCAGGCTGGAAAGAAGGACCGCCCGGCAGCGGGGGCGGCGCTCCAGCAGGTGGGGCAGACCCGCGAGCAAACGCAGAAAGGCCTGCGGGGATTCCATACCCCGGCCGGAAAAGGTGATCAGCTCTTCTTCCGGCGCTTTTGCCCCCACCGGGGGCGGAGAAAAAAAGGCCGTGTCCACGCAGCGCGGCCAGACTTCCAGCCGCTGGGCCAGGGCCTCCGGATAGCGGGTGCGCTGCCAATCCGTGGAGGTGAAGGCCAAGTGGCTTTCGCCCAGGGCGGCGGCCTGCAGAAGATTGCCTACGGCTTGGGGGGCGAAGGCCTCGCCTTCCGGGGCCGTATACCATTCGCCGTAAACCACAAAAAAAGCCTGCGGAAAGAGCCCGCGCGCCAGGAGCCCGTTGCCGTGGGCCGCGGAGCAGCAGACGATCTGCGGTTCCCAGCCTGCGGCGCGCAGCCGGACCAGACGGCGCGCCCCATCGCGGGCGCGGGCGCAGGTTCTGTCCAGAATGCGCCCGGCCAGGGCAACCCCGTAGGGGTCTTCCTCCCCTTCCGGGGGGCGGCGCAGGGGGACGTCCCGCAGGTCCATGTGGCGCACGCCGGGGATGCGCGCCTCGCGCCGGCCGTGGGCCGCGGCAAAAATCACCTCGTGCCCGGCGGCCGCCAGGGCCGCGGCCAGCTGCCCGAACTCGCCGGGAAAGACGTGGCTCACTACCAGAATGCGCATGCGGACTCCTTTGCGGCTGACGATGGCAACGGGACGCGCGGCCCCGAACACGACGCTGACCGGGGGAAAAGTTCCCCCCGCCGCCCTCTTCTTGTTTGCCCGGGGCGGCAGCCCCTGGGCTATCCGCCGGAATCCGACGTGATGATGTGGATGGCGTGGCTCACCGTATCGTCGCTGACCGTGGCGGTCTGCGCCACATTGAGCTGCAGATCGGCGGCGGTATTGACAAAGGTATGGGCATCACCTTCCACGGCCTGCCAGTTGCTGTCAAGAACTATTGTCGCCTTGCCCTCTATATCCTGCACGGTGATGCCCTTATCCTGCAGCGCTGCCAGACTGGTGAGGCTGAGGGTGTCATCCGCGGCGGTGCCGCCGTGGTCGGTGAGCAGGGCGTCTATGTTCTTGACGGCGCCGGAGGCCAGTAGGCTGTCCAGATCGCCCGAAGCGGTTTTGCCCACCAGGAAGTCGATGCCCTCTCCGCCGTCCGCCAGCGTATCGGCCGGATCGTAGCGCAGGATATCGTTGCCCGCCCCGCCGTGGAGCGCGTCCGCGCCCGCGCCGCCGTCCAGGTAGTCGTGGCCGTCGCCGCCGTACAGGGTATCGTTGCCCGCATCGCCGTACAGGCTGTCGTTGCCGGCATCGCCGTAGATGAGGTCGTCGCCGTCACCGCCATAGAGGAGGTCATGGCCCTCCCCGCCGTGCAGCGCATCGTCGCCCGCCCCGCCCAGGAGGCTATCGTCGCCCGCCCCGCCGGTCAGGCTGTCGTTGCCCGCGCCGCCGGAGATGATGTCGTTGCCCGCGCCGCCGGAGATGATGTCGTCGCCCGTGCCGCCGAAGAGCAGGTGGTCCTGGCCGTCGCTCACGTCCGGCGTAGCGGGCAGGGCCGCATCCAGCTGCACCGTGTAGGCGCCGGTGGCGCTGGCCCCGTGCGCGTCGCTGACGGCATAGCTGAACGTTTCCGTCAGGTCCGCGCCCGCGGCGTGGGCCTGGGCCAGTTTGAGGAGCCCCGCGGCGCTGGTGTCCAGGGTGTAGACGTACTCGCCGGCAGCGGCGTCATAATGGAGGCTGCCGTACTGGCCGTTGGAGCTGCTGAACTGGTAGGTCAGCGCGGCGTTGTCGGTCTGGTCCGGGTCCGTGCCCAGCTCCGCCTTGGCAACGGCGATGGAGGCCACTTCGCCGGGGATAAGACCGTTGAGGGCCAGGGTGCTGGTGGGGTCGTGGGCCACGGGGGCGTCGTTGGCCCCCACCAGGTTGACGGTGATCTCCCGCGGGGGCGAGTCCGCACGGCCGTCGCTGGCCGTGACCGTAAAGGTTTCCGTGGCGGTCTCGCCCGCGCCCAGGGCGTCGCTGGTCAGCGCGTAACTGTAGGTGCCATCCGCATTGAGGGTCAGCGTGCCGTACAGGCCCGCCACCGTTGCCTCGCCGCTGTCGCCCTGCGTTACTATCTCGCTGTTGCCGCCGTGGCTCACGGTCAGGGTAAGAACGTCGCCGTCCTTGTCGTAAGCCGTGAGGCTGCCGCTGTCGGTCTGGTTCCCCTGTCCTTCCCGCACGATAAGCGCTTTGTTGACGGTAAGCTCCGGCGCGTCGTTGGTTCCGGCGACGGTAACGGTGATGGGCGTGCTGACGCTCTGCCCGTGGGCGTCCGTGGCCTGGATGTGGAAGGTATCCGTGGCGGATTGGCCTTCTTTCAGCCCCTGCACTGCCGGGTCATTGTTGTTGAGCTCATAGACATACTTGCCGCTGACAGGGTCGATGTAGAGCGTGCCGTATGCGCCCTGAGCGAGAATGCCCGCACCGCTGAAGTTGCCGTCGCCCGCCACGACCTTGTAGCTGAGGTTGGCCTGGCCCTCGTCGTCGCCGAACAGCACGCCAAGGCTGTTGGACCATTGGGTAAGGCCGTCTTCGGCCACGTCCCCGCTGGTGGGCGCGCCGGTGAGGATTTCCGGCCCGTGGTTGGCGCCCTTGATGGTGACAGGGATTTCTTTTGTGGTGGTTGCGCCGTGCGCGTCCGTCACCACCACGGTGAAGGCGTCGTGCAGTTCCTGCCCTGCGGTAAGGTGGGCGTTATCCGTGACCGTATAGGTATAGCTGCCGTCCTGGTTGAGGGTAACGGCGCCGTGGGTAGTGGTGATGACGCCATCACCATCGTTGTCGCCACGCAGGCTGTAGGTCAGGGCGTCGCCCGCGTCCACGTCCGTGGCCTTCACTGTCCCGCTGTGCGTGAGCCCGTTGATGCTGCCGTTGGCCGCCACCTCCCCAAGGGTGAAGCCGTCGGCCTGGGTGATGACCGGCGCATCGTTGGTGCCGGTAATGGTGACGGTGACGGGCTTGTCCTGCTCCTTGCCGTTGAGCATGACCGTAAAATTCTCAGTGAGGGTTTCGCCCTCGTTGAGGGTCTGGATGACGTCGCTGTCATTGTCCAGGGTATAGACGTACTGGCCCGTGGCCGGGTTGACGGAAAGATAGCCGTACTGGCCCTGCAGGCCCTGCACCTGGCTGCCGTCAGCCCCCTTGACGCCGAATTCCGTGGCAGGGGCCGGATCGCCGTTGCTGTCTTCGGCCTGCAGCTGGCCCGAAGCCGTGACCGAGGGCCCTTCGGTATCCATGAGGGGGTTCCAGTTCTGCCCGTTGTCTTCCTGCACTGCAGCAGACAGATCGCTGTCGCTGGAAAGCCCCCTGTTGTCCGGGCCGCTGCCCGTGCCAGGGTTGGCCGTGATGTCGATGGTGATGGTTTCGGCCTCGGACTGTGCGCCGTGCTGGTCCACGGCCACCACCTGCACCGTGTCCTGTGCACCGGCGGGAATGGAGGCTTCGTTGTTGAGGTAGTAGGTGTATTGCCCGGTCTTGGGGTCTACGGCAATGGTGCCGTACTGGGTGGCAAGCTGGCTGACCTGTTGGCCGCTGCTGTCCAGAAAGGCGTAGGTAAGGGTATCGCCCGTATCCACGTCCGTGCCCGCCACGGTTCCGGTAAAGACCACGCCGGGGTTGGTCGTATCCGACCAATCGCCGGGGCTGGTCTCAAAGACATTCTGCTTTGCCGCGCCGTTCAAGGTGCTCTGGGCCACGTCAATGACCGGGGCGTCGTTGGTTCCGGTGACGGTAAAGGTAACTTCTTTGCTCACGCTTGTGCCGTCCGCGCCCTTCACCGTGACGGTAAAGGTGTCGGTCACGCTCTGCCCTGCGGGCAGGGACTGGACGGCCTCCGTGTCGTTGGCCGTGAGGGTGTAGGTATAGCTGCCGTCGGCATTGACCGCCAGGGAGCCGTACTCGCCGTTGGCGCTGCCGGACCATGTCCCCTTGTCAATAAAGTTTGCTTCATCGCCGTGGTCCGTGGCGTTCAGGCCGAAGATGCCCGAAACGGCGGGGTTATCATTGGGATCCACCGGCGGCGTGACCACTACTCCGTCGTCTTCCCGCACGGTGGTCGGGCCCACGGTGATGTTGGGGGCGTCCGCCGCGCCTGTGATCTCAATGTGCAGCGTGCCGTCAGTGTAGGCGTTGTGCGGGTCCATGACGCGGACGGTGAAGTCTTCCTGGTTCAGATAGTCCTGTGCCGTCAGGGTGTCGCCCGCACGCAGGGCCTGCAGGGCCGCCGTGTCAGTGAGGGTATAGGTGTAAGCGCCGTCCTTGGTCAGGGTCAGGATACCGTAGTGCCCCTGCATGACCTGCACCACCTTGCCGCCGTCCACCAGGCCGTAGGTCAGGCTGCCCGTGGAGTCGTCCGCGTCCACGCCGGTAAGCGTGCCGCTGACCATACCCTTGGCGTTGTCCTCCGTAAGGGTGGCTTCGCTGGTGAATTCCGTGACCGTATTGCCCGCGCTGTCCACAAAATACGGGCGGTCGTTGGCCCCGTGGATGTGGACCTCCAGGGATTGGGTGGCGGGGGCCTCGTCGGCGTCGTGGCGCGTGTCGCGCGCGGCCAGGGTGATGGCGTCCCCCAGGCCTGCTCCGGCCTGCAGGTTGTTGACGTCCGGATTGGCGTTATCCAATGTATAGCCGTAGATGGCGGTGAAGGAGCCGTCGCCGTTGTCCGTAATGCCGGTAATGGTCAGCGTGCCGTAGGCCGTGGCCAGCGTGCCGCCTACGGCGATGGGCGTGAAGACGCCGCCCTGCATGATGCCGAACTGCAGGTCGTCCACACTGGTGGCGTCCGTGGTCTGGATGGTAAAGGAGGCTTCCGGGGCGGCGGTGGGGGAGGCGTTATTGTCCGCATTGCTGACGAACCTTGTGCCGTCTTCCGTCACATTTGCCACCATAATATCCTTGTTGGCGGCCGCCATGGCGTCGTCCGCGCCCTTAATCTGCACGGTAATGTCTGTGCT
This sequence comes from Desulfovibrio legallii, assembly GCF_900102485.1. NCBI lineage: Bacteria > Pseudomonadati > Thermodesulfobacteriota > Desulfovibrionia > Desulfovibrionales > Desulfovibrionaceae > Desulfovibrio > Desulfovibrio legallii. The sequence goes on from NZ_FNBX01000005.1 coordinate 39,801, forward strand.
GTCGTAGGCTCCTGCCTTGTCTCTCGCTACAACGGGGATGGTGATGATTTTTATGCCGTCACTTTCGTTCAGAGATTGCACCAGCTCTGAATTGTTATACAGGGTAAAGGTGTACGCGCCAGAGCTGCTGTTGATGCTGATTTTGCCGTAGCAGGAGTTGTAATCCCCCTGATCTGCGCTGAGCACCAGATTGCCCGAACCATCGTCTTTGACATACAGGGTTGTAACAACGTTTTGGCCGTCTTCCATCTTGAGCGTCAGGCCATAAGAAATTTTGTCGCCGCCGGGGGTATCCGCATCCGTGGCGCTCACGGAGCCGGTGATGCTGTAGGAGCCGCTGTCTTCAGTGACGGTATGGTTACCGTTGTTCCAGCCTTTGTCTGAAATTTCCGGCTGCTCGTTGCTGCCTTTGACCGTCACGGTGAGGCTGCCTTCTGTGACGGCGTGGACGGCTTCCGAGGGCTGCCCGCTGGCGTCAAAGGTTTTGCTGTCCGTAACCAGAGGGGTGAAGGCGATGGCGGCGCTTGTTCCTTCCGCCAGGGCGTCCACCGCCTTGGCCCCGTCCTCCAGAGTGAAGGTGTAGGTGCCGTCCGCGTGCAGGGTGAGCGTGCCGCAGAAGCTGCCGTCAGCGGGCTTTTCGCTCACAATGCTGTAGCCCTTGGTAAGCACGTTGCCTGTGGCCTTGAGGTAGACGGTCACCTCGCCATTGACGGCAAAGTGGCTGCCCCCGTCCGAGGTCTGGATGCCGTAGGTGAGGGTATCACCCGCGTCCGCGTCCGCAGCCGCAAGCGTTCCTTCGGCTATAAGTTTGTACTGGTCGGGGGCGGGGTCGCCGGCGGTAAGTTCTGTCTCCGTGCTGTTTTCCGCCGCGTGCAGCTTGTTGTCGGCCTGGGCGTAGTAGAGGCCGCTTTCCTTGACCACCAGGTTCTGGACGCTCGCAAAGGTGGGCGCGTCGTTGGCCCCGTGGATGGTCAGTGTGATGGTCTCGTGGCTGTAGGCCCCGTATTGGTCTGCCACGGCCACGGTGAAGTCCACGCTTTTTGCGTCGCCCGTATCCATCTTCTGGACCACATCCGCCGTATCGTCCAGAGTAAACGTATAGGCGGCGGACGCGCCGGAGCCGCTGATCTGCAGCGTGCCATAGCAATCCGGCCCTTTGACGTCCGAGAGTTTGAGGCCGTCGCCGTCCTTGAGCACATAGAGCATGCTTTCCAGGCTGGCCCCGTCCAGGGTAACGGCATCGCCGCCCAGGGCAAAGGCGTAGGAAAGCGCATCGCCGTTGTCCGCATCCGCGCCCGCCACCGTGCCGGAAACGCTGTTGGGGCCGCTGGTTACGGCGTCCTCGGTGCTGGTCAGGGCGTTGCCGCTTGTGAGCTCCAGCGTGGGCTGGTCGTTGCTGCCCCAGATGACGATATTGATAGTGCCGTCCACGGCCGCGCCGCCCTGGTCCGGGCGCAGGTGGTTGGCGTCCGCGTCGCTCACGCCCAGTTTGTCCGTGACGGTGGGATTGATGACCAGATCCACGCGCTGGCCTTCGGCCAGCTTGTTCACGTTGCCGTCGGCGCTGTTGTCCAGGTCAAAGCGGTACTGGCCCGTGGCGGTGCTGAAGTAGAGCGTGCCGTAATCCGTGTGGATGGCTTTGTCATAGGCGGCGTGGCCCGCGTCCGCAAGAGCGTTGTCCGCTACGGAAGTGTAGGCCGTGCCGCCGACCGCCACGGATGTGACGCCGTAGGTAAGCGCGTCGCCCTGGTCCGGGTCCAGCGCCTGGATCTGCCCGGTGGCGTAAGTGCGCTGCTGGCTGCCGCTCAAATCGCCGTTGGGGTCGGCCTGGCCCGCATCCTGCGTCTGGTTGTTTTCAACGCTGTGCAGGGTGTCGGGGTCGCGGTCCTTGGTTCCGTATGCGCCGGAAAACACGCCCGCTTCCTTGAGCTGGAAGTCGTCCACCTGCTGGATGTCCGGGGCGTCGTTGGTGCCGGTGACGTGCACGTCAATGGGCTGGGTGATGGTGTGCCCCCGGCCGTCGGTCACGTCGATGAAGATGTGGTCCGTGACGCGCTGGCCCTGGGCCAGGGAATCCGTTGCGCCGTAGGGGCTGTTGTTCAAGGTGTAAGTGAAGTTGTAGGTGACGTCCGCGCCGCTGCCCACAGGGGTGATGACCAGGGCGCCGTACTGCCCCGCCACCGTGGTCGTGCCGTTGATGGCCACGGTCTGGCCGGCAATGCGCACCACGGCGCTCAGGGCGTCGCCGTCCGCGTCGCTGACGTGGAAGCTGCCGCTCTGGCTGGGCACGCCGGGGTCGCTGACGCCGGGGCCGGGTTCGCCCGCCTCGCGCAGGGCCAGGTGCAGCACCGCGCCCGCCGTACTCAGCTCGGGCTCGTTGTTGTCGTTGTTGTCGAGGTTGCCGTAGGTCCAGATATCCGAGGAAGGCTCGCCGCCGAAGGCCGTGCGATAGTCCAGCGCGCCCAGGTGCCAGGTGCCGTCCTGCAGGGAGTTTTGGGCATAATCGTGGTAGCGGCCGCCGCCCGTGGCGTTGGCGCCGGGCCCGGCGGCGGGGATGAGGTCTGCGTCGTTGAGCGCGGCAAAGAACTCCTCGCCGGGGATGGACGCGCCGTCCACGCTGAAGTCCGGCAGGGTCTCCCTGGTGACCACTTTGTAAAAATCGGTAAGGCTGACGCTGCCGCCATCCTCAAAACTGAATACAAGATTATCCCCCTGGCGAAACAGGGTGGCCGTATCCGGGGCGAACTCCAGAACAATGCGGCTCTGGGCCTGGGCGGGGATTTCCAGATGCTGCCCGGCAGCGGGACGGGTAAGGGCGATATGGGGCACGGGAGACTCCTCTGGGGTGGACGCCGCAAAGGGCGTCGGGGAGATGCCGCCGGGGGAGGGCGGTCTGATTTTTACTTATGTGTGGGGGCAGATGAGGACAGGCGCGGCCTGCGGCATTTCAATTTTGAAATGCCGCAGCGACTACGCGAGCAGACGCTCGCCGTGTAGGCGTAAGCGCACTGTGTTTGCGCTGTTAAGCGCCGGAACGGGCGTGCCGCATTTGAGAATGCATATTCTCAAAGGCAGCTGCTCTGGCCGTTGCACAGGCGGCAAGCGGCCGGCGAACCCGTCCTGCGGGCAGGCCCCATGAAGGGCGGCATGAAGGAAGCGTAAGACGCAAAACGCCCTGCGCGGTCAGGAAGACCGGCGGGGGCGTTGCGGCAAGGCGCGGCTGGCTGCGCCGACAAGAAGGCGTACGAAGGCATATGAGGCTCCACAGTGTGTTGTCCCGGCCATTGCGGCCCGGGCAGCTCTTTGTGCGCACTGCTGACCTGGCTGTGCCTTCTCCTCTTCAACCGTGAAGAGGTTGCTCCAAAGTTCTGTAAGGATAACTAGCCGAAGGGCGCTCATTTGTCAAGCCGGGGGCGGCGAAAAACAGGACGAGCGCCGCGCCCCGGTCTGCAAAAAGGGCCATAACGGCACGGAAACCGCCGCCCTTGCCCTTCAGGGCGCGCCCTTGCCGCTTCTCCCCTCCACGCAAACGTCTACTTCCCGAACCAGCACTTGGGCCAGGTGCAGGTATGGCAGGCGAGGCAGTAGCCGCCTTCGCCCAGGCGGGCGGCTTCGGCGCGGGTGAGAGAGCGCCCGGCCAGCAGGCGCGGCAGCATAAGGTCCAGGAAGGTGGTTTTGTAATACAGGGCGCAGGCGGGCACGCCCATGACCTGCATATCCGGCCCTTCCGCGCCCGCGGGCGCGGGGATGCGGCCTATAAGGCTCATGGTGCCGGGCAGCACGGGCACGCCGTGGAGCACGTCGGTGAGGCCCGCTTCCACCAGGGCCTGGCGGGTCACGTCGTCCGGGTCCACAGAAAGGCCGCCGGTGGTGACAAGCAGATCGGCCCCGGCAGCGCGCATGGCCGCCACAGCAGCGCACATGGCGGCTTTGTCGTCGGGCACGATATCCGTGCGGACCACGCTGCAGCCCAGCATGTTCACCTTGGCGGTAATGACCGGGATGAACTTATCCTCAATAATGCCCTGGAAGACCTCCGTGCCGGTAACCAAAATGCCCACGCGCGCCTTGCGCAGGGGCAGCACGCGGAAGAGCGGCCCGCCCTCCAGGGCCTCCAGGGCCTGGGAGAAGCGTTCGCGCGTGATGTAAAGAGGGATGGCCCGCGTGCCCGCCAGCGGCCCGCCGGCCTTGACCTGAGTGGCATCCTGGCGGGCGGCGGCCATGACCTCAGGCACCAGGTTGAAGCGGTAGAGGCGCTCCACATCCACGCAGAACAGGCCGTCGCGCTCGGCAGTAAAATCGATTTTGCCTTCGTGGGGCGGCAGGGCATAGGTCACGCCCTCGCCGGCCATGCGGCGGGCAAAGGCTTCGGCGGCTTCGTTTTCGTGCACCGGGGCGGCCGTATCCTTGGGCGCGGCTTCCGGCACAACGGCCACATGAAAGCGGCCCATCTGCTGCAGGCGGCAGATATCCCCCACGCTGATGCGCTGGCCGGCCTTGAATTCCGGGCCCTTGAACTGGCCGGGCACAATGCGGGTCATATCGTGGGCGAGCATCTGCCCCACGGCTTCCTCCACGGGCAGCACGCGCTGCGCAGGGGCGGGCCGGGGCCCGGCGTCGCGGGGGTGGGGCTGCGCCACTTCGCGCCGGGCCAGCACATAGGGGGCTTCGCCCTGGCAGCCGCGGCACACGGGGCCGTCCTCCACGGGGTAAGCCTCGCCGCAGAGCGGACAGCAGACAATGCGGGTCATGTGCTTGTGGCCCAGAAAGCGCCGCTTGACCGTCACGGGCTCCAGCTTGCAGATGCTGTCGCCGGCGGTTTCTATTTCGAGCTCCAGGCGGGGCACGTCCTGGTCCTTTTTGGGCTTTTCCTTAAGGAACCAGCCCCGGATTTCGGGGTATTGGTCCAGCCTTGCGGGGTCCAGGCTTACGCGCACGCCCTCGCCGGTGTGCTTATCAAACAGCGAGACGGCATAACGCCCAAGATTGTGGATTTTCAGGCGGTTGTTGCCTGTGCTGCACACGGTGAGCAGCTGCACGGCATCGGGCAGGCATTTGCCCGATTCCACCACGGCCTCAAACAGGGTGCCCGGGGGCAGCTGGCGTTTTGCCAGCTCCACCATATAGCCGCCCACCAGCAGGCCGGGGGCCGCGTAGCCGTGGAAATTTTCGGCAAGACGGCGGAATTCCTCAAACGTATATGCTCCGATGTCCATAGTACACTCCAGGGGAAGAGGCCGTTCCGCACACTTTACGCGCAATCGTGATAAAAAGCCAGTTTGCGCAAAAAAACGCTCACGGCTGCGCCAAGGGACGCAGCAAGGCGGGGCCGCCTGCTTGCCTCCGGCCGCAAAAACGCGCACAATGCGGGCCAGCGTTTTGCAGCAGGAGGGCCGTTCCGGTGGGCATGCCGTACAGATTTATTCCCCAGTTGAGCCTTGAGGAAATCCGTCAGAAGCAGACCGAAGGTCTGCGCTACACCCTGCGGCAGGCTTTCAAAAGCCCGCAGTACCGCTCGCGGCTGACGGCCTGCGGCCTCACGCCCGACGCGCCCCTGACCCTGGATGACCTGCCGCGCCTGCCCACCGTGGACGTGGACGACCTGCGCGCGGGCTACCCTCTGCCCCTGCTCTGCGTGCCGCCGGAAGAAGTGGTGCGCATCCACGCCTCCAGCGGCACCACGGGCAAGCGTAAAATCCTGGCTTACACAGCCAAGGATGTGGATGCCTTCAGCCTGCAGATCGCCCGCTGTTTTGAGCTGGCGGGCTTTACGCCGCAGGACCGCATGCAGCTGGCCGTGGGCTACGGCCTGTGGACGGCGGGCGCGGGCTTCCAGGCGGGCAGCGAGCGCCTGGGCATGCTGACCGTGCCCGTGGGGCCCGGCAACCTGGAAATGCACCTCCAGCTCCTGCAGGATCTGGGCGCCACGGGCTTCACGGCCACGGCCTCCATGGCCCTGCTGCTGGCCGAAGAGGTGGAGCGCGCGGGCATCCGTAAAAACATCCGTCTGCGGCGCATGGTCTGCGGTTCCGAGGCGCACAGCGCCAAGATGCGCACGGCCATTGTGGACAAGCTGGGCCTGGAGGGCTGCTTTGACATCGCCGGCATGACCGAAATGTACGGCCCCGGCACGGCCATTGACTGCGACGCCCACGAGGGCCTGCACTACTGGGCGGACCTTTTTATCATCGAAGTGGTGGACCCCGCCACCCTCAAGCCCGTGCCCGATGGCGAGGTGGGCGAAATGGTGGTCACCAGCCTGTGCAAGGAGGCCGCCCCCCTGCTGCGCTACCGCACCCACGACCTCTGCCGCCTGCTGCCCAAGCCGTGTTCCTGCGGGCTTTCCATGCCCATGCACGACCGCATCCTAGGCCGCTCGGACGATATGCTCATCTACCGCGGGGTCAACATCTATCCCGGCCAGATCATGGACGTCATCAACCGCTTCCCCGAGCTGGGCGGCGAATATCAGGTGGAGCTGACCCGCGACGAGCGCGCCCTGGACCACATGGCCCTGACCGTGGAGCGCGCCCAGGGCCAGCCCGGCGGCAACGACGCGGCCCTGGCGCAGGCCCTGGAAGCCCGCCTGCACAAGGCGCTGCTGGCCAGGGTGAGCGTAGCCGTCACGGACTACGCCGGCCTGCCGCGCACCTTCAGCAAATCCAAGCGCGTCATCGACAAACGCTGACCGCCGCCGGACGCCGCCCGGCCATTTCCTTCCCCAACCTCCGGAATACGGCCATGAACCTGCTGCGCAAAGCCCTGGAGCGGGGCCTTACCCCCGCCAATGTGATCAGCTACCTGAGCCTGCAGGCCCTGCGCTGCGGCGGGCTCTGCTGGGGCACGCTGCGGCTGCGCTGCAAGGCGCGGCTTCTGGGCGTGCGCCTGGGGCCGGGGGTGACGGCCCACGGCCCGGTGGGCCTCATGCGCTGGCCCGGCAGCGAGATATGCATCGGGGCCGGGGCGAGCATCATTTCCTCCTGGCGGCGGGCCACGGCAGCCACCCTGGCCGCGCCCACCAGGCTCCGCACCTTCGGGCCGGGCGCGCGCATCCAGATCGGGGAGGGCGCGCAGCTGAGCGGCGCTTCCATCACAGCGCGTTCGCAGACCATCCGCATCGGGCGGCAGGTTTTGCTGGGGCCCAACTGCGTCATCGTGGATTCGGACTTTCACGCCCCCTGGCCGCCCGAAGCCCGCGCCGCAGCGCCAGGCCTGGAGCGCGACGCGCCAGTCTGCATCGGCGACTACGCCTGGCTGGGCATGAACTGCATGGTGCTTAAGGGCGTGCGCATCGGCGAAGGCGCGCTCATCGGCGCGGGCAGCGTGGTCAGCCGCGACGTGCCGCCCTATTGCCTGGCTGCGGGCGCGCCCGCCCGCGTGCTGCGCCGCCTGGGGCCGACGACGCCCACCCCGCCCACTACGGAAGACGGCCCCAGGCCGGGCAACCACGCCGGGGAGGCACAGCGCTGACCATGTCCGTGGCGCAGTATATGGCCGCCCTGCTGGCCTCGCCCAAGCTGGGCGGCCAGGTGACCTGCCACCGCCTGCTGCCCGGCGCGCCGGCGGTTTACGCGCCCACGCGCCTGCCCTGGCCCGCAGCCATAGCCAGGATCCTGACGGAACGCGGCATCCGGGGGCTGTACAGCCATCAGGCCCTGGCCACGGACCACCTCCGCGCCGGGCATTCCATCGTGGCGGCCACGCCCACGGCCAGCGGCAAAAGCCTGATCTACAACCTCCCCGTGCTGGAGCGCTGCCTGACGGACCCCGACGCCCGCGCTCTGTATCTTTTTCCCCTTAAGGCCCTGGCCCAGGATCAACTGGCGGGCTTCAACGCCCTGACCGCCGCCTGGCCGCCAGAGGCCCGCCCCGCGGCCGCCCTGTACGACGGCGACGCCAGCGACTACGCCCGGCGCAAAATCCGGCGCGACCCGCCCGCCGTGCTCATCAGCAATCCGGAGATGCTCCACCTGGGCATTCTGCCCCACCACGAGCAGTGGGCCGCCTTTCTGGCCGGGCTGAGCTTTGTGGTGGTGGACGAGGCCCACACCTACCGCGGGGTGTTCGGCGCGCATATGGCGCAGGTTTTCCGGCGGCTCAACCGCCTGGCCGGGCGCTACGGGGCGCGGCCCGTGTACGCGCTGTGCACGGCCACGGTGGGCAACCCTGGGGAGCTGGCCGCCGCGCTGACAGGAACGGGAACAGACGGCAGCGGCCCGGCCCCGGTGGTCATCGACCAGTCCGGCGCGCCGCAGGGGCCGCGGCATTTTGTTTTTCTCAATCCGGAGCAAAGCCCGGCCACGGCGGCCATTGATCTGCTCAAAGCGGCCCTGGCCCGCGGCCTGCGCACCATTGTCTACTGCCGCTCGCGCCGCATGACCGAGCTCATCAGCCTCTGGGCCGGGCAATCCGGGGCCTTCAGTCAGCGCATCTCCGCCTACCGGGCGGGCTTTCTGCCGGAGGAACGCCGCCGCATCGAGGCGCGCATGGCCTCCGGCGACCTGCTGGCCGTAGTCAGTACCAGCGCGCTGGAACTGGGCATCGACATCGGCGGGCTGGACGTCTGCATCCTGGTGGGCTACCCCGGCACGGTCATGGCCACCCTGCAGCGCGGGGGCCGGGTGGGCCGGGCGCAGCAGGAATCGGCCGTCATCGTGGTGGCGGGCGAGGACGCTCTGGACCAGTACTTTGCCCGCAATCCTGAGGATTTTTTCAGCCGCCCGCCAGAAAAAGCCGTGGTCAATCCGGAGAACGAAGTCATCCTGGCCCGGCACCTGGAGTGCGCCGCCGCCGAACTGCCCCTGACGCCCGAAGAAGACATGCTGCGCAGCCCGGCGGCCCGGCGCGCGGCGCGCGAGCTGCTGGGCAAGGGGCTCCTTCTGCAGACGGCCGACGGCAGCCGGCTGCTGGCGGCCCGCAAGCGCCCGCAGCGCCTGGTGGACCTGCGCGGCACAGGGCAGACCTGCTGCATTGAGGACGAGGAAGGACAGGTCATCGGCACGGTGGACGGCTTCCGGGCCTGGCGCGAGACGCACCCCGGCGCCGTTTACCTGCACCGCGGCCGCAGCTACGTCATTACGGAGCTGGACCAGGCCCGCGGGCGGGTGCGGGCCAGACAGGCCAAGGTCGCCTGGTTCACCCGCACCCGCGGGCACAAGAGCACGGACATTCTGGAGGAAGTCGAACGCCGCTCCCTGGGCCGGGTGCTGGTCTGCCGGGGCCGCCTGCGGATCACGGAGCAGATCACGGGCTACGAAAAACGCGCCGCGTCCGGCAACCGGCTGCTGACCATCACCCCTCTGGACGCGCCCCCGCAGGTCTTTGAAACCGAAGGCCTGTGGTACGTCTTTCCCGACGCCCTGCGCGCGTATCTGGAAGAACGCTTTCTGCACTTCATGGGTTCCATCCATGCGCTGGAACACGCGGCCATTGGCCTGCTGCCCCTTTTGATCCTGGCGGACCGCAACGACTTCGGCGGCATTTCCACCCCCCTGCACCCCCAGCTGGGCCTGCCCGCCGTGTTCATTTACGACGGCCTGCCCGGCGGCGCGGGGCTCACCCGGCAGGCCTTCCCAGAGGCGCGGCAGCTGCTGGAGGCCGCCTGCAAAACCGTGGCCGCCTGCCCCTGCGAGGAGGGCTGCCCCTCCTGCGTGCATTCCCCCAAATGCGGCTCAGGCAACCGGCCCATCAGCAAAAAAGGCGCGCTGGAACTGCTGCGTCAGGCCCTGGCCCCCGGCGACGAGGGCGACGCGCTGGCCGCAGGCCTGCGCATCAGCCCGGCCCCGGAACGCCTTGCGGCAGCGGATTGGGCCGCCACCGCGCCGGAAGCCGCGCCGGAAGCCGATCGGCCGCCGGCAACGGCGTCTCCCGTAAACCGTACAAGAGAGGTTCCCGTGCCCGACGCCACCACTACAGCCGCCCCAGCCGCGCCGGATTCGGGGCCTTTTTCCGGGTCAAAGGCCGCCGCAACGGACGCCGCCTCCTGCGCACGCCCGGCCGTGCCGCCGCCGCGCTATGTGGTTTTTGACGTGGAGACGCGCCGCTCCGCCGCCGAGGTGGGCGGCTGGAACCGCGCGGACCGCATGGGCGTGAGCGTGGCCGTGGCCTACGACAGCCAGGCCGACGACTTTTTCAGCTATGAACAAGAAGCGTTGCCGGCTCTGTTTGAGCGCCTGCAGGCCGCGCAGCTGGTCATCGGCTTCAACAGCCTGCGTTTCGACTATGCCGTGCTGCGGCCTTTTGCGCCTTTTGACCTGCGCGGCCTGCCCAGCCTGGATTTGCTGCAGCGGGTGAACCAATCCCTCAACTATCGCGTTTCGCTGGATAACCTTGGGCAGGCCACCCTGGGCGAACCCAAGAGCGCCAACGGCCTGCTGGCCCTCCAATGGTGGAAGGAAGGACGCCTGGAAGACATCGCCCACTACTGCCGCAAGGATGTGGACATCACCCACCGCCTCTATCGCTACGGCCTGGAACGGGGCTATGTGCTGTTTCGCAACAAGGCGGGGGCGGCAGTGCGGGCTCCGGTGGATTTCAGGGGGTAGGCGGCAGGCCGGGCACGGCTTCGGCCCGGGGCGCGGGGACGCTGGCGGCCACGGTTACCCGGCTGCCGTCGCGCAGCCGATCCAGGCCGTCCACCACCACGGTTTCGCCTGCGGCAAGGCCCTTCTCCACCACGGCCAGGCTGTCCGTGGTCAGGCCCACCGTAATGAGGCGCAGGCTCACCGCGGCGGTTTTTACGGCGTTGTGCGGCGCTGTGCCCTCCTTGGCGGCTCCGGGCCTGGGCGCGGGGGCGGCCTTTGCCGCAAGGGGCGCGGCGGCCCCGTTTTTTCCGGCGGCGGGTGCGGCGGCGCTTTCCGCGGCCTGCAACACATAGACGTAGCTGCCGCGCGTGCCCAGCTGCACGGCGGAGGCGGGCACCGTGACCGCGCCCCGCAGCACGCGCACCAGAAGGCGCGCGTTGACAAACTGGTTGGGATAAAGGGCCTCGTCCGCATTGGGGAAGCTGGCCTTGAGCTTCACCGTGCCCGTGGAGGTGTCGATCTGGTTGTCCATCGAAACCAGACGGCCCAGCCCCAGCTGCGCTTTTTGCTCCCTGTCCCAGGCCTGCACGGGCAGGGGGCCGGAACCTTCTTCCTCACTGCGGCGCAGGGCCCGCACCACCAGGGGCACCTGGCTTTCAGGCAGGGTAAAGACCACATCGCAGGGGCTGACCTCGGTAATGCGCACCAGCCCCTCGGCGGAGGAGCTCTTGATCATGTTGCCTTCGTCCACATTGCGCAGGCCCAGGCGGCCCGAGACCGGGGCCGTGACGCGGCTGTACTCCAGCTGGAGGCGGGCCGCGTCCGCGGCGGCTTTGTCCGCGGCCACCGTGCCCTCATACTGGCGCACCAGGGCGCGCTGGGTCTCATACTGCTGGGCGGCGATGAAATCGCCCTTGGAAAGCTGGGCGTAACGGCGCAGATCCTTGCGGGCGTTGTCCAGCTGGGCCTGGTCCTTGGTCAGAGTGCCCAGGGCCTGGTCCAGGGAGGCCTGGAAGGGACGCGGGTCGATCTCCGCCAGCAGATCGCCGGCCTTGACGCGCTGGCCCTCCGTAAAATGCAGGCGCAAGAGCTGCCCGTCCACCCGGCTGGTCACCAGCACGTCGCTGGAAGGCAGCACCGTGCCCAGGCCGTTGCAGAACTGGGGCACATCCTGCGTCGCGGCCACGGCCACGCGCACCGGGGCCGCGCCCGCGGGCATGCCCTGACGGCCGCCGCCGAAAAACAGCCGCCAGCCCGCCAGGGCCAGGACTATAAGGAGCAGCGGCACAAGCCAGCGGCGGGTGCGGGCGGAACAGGACGGCAAAACAACACTCATGCGGGGCGTTCTCCTTGAGGCGGGGGGGCAAAGCTGACGCGGAACACGGCTTCCTCCGGCCCGGCGGGCAGCAGATCCAGCCGCCAATGCAGGCGCTCGCAGGCGCGCAGGGCCAGGGAAAGCCCCAGGCCGTGGCCCGAAGGGGCGCGGTTGCGGCCATGGCGCGTCCCGCGCGCAAAAACGTCCGCCCCCGCAGGGATGCGGCCGCTGTTGCGCACCAGCAGCGCAACGGACGTGAGGCTCACGGCGGCGCGGTCATTTTCCGTGTACTTGCAGGCGTTGTCCAGCAGATTTTTAAAAACGATGTTCACCAGGTCCCGCTGCCCCCACACCCGCACCGCCGGGGCCAGATCCGCCGTCAGCCCCACGGCCGGGCGCGGCCGGGGCGGCGCGGGCGCGGCAGCGGGCTCTTGAGCCGGCGGGCCGGACGGATCCTGCACATCTGAAACGGCATCCTCGGCCGACGTTGCCGGGCCCGAAAGCTCAGCTTCCGGCACAGGTTGTCCCGGCGCATCCAGGTCTGACGCCATGGGGGCCGCCGTAACCGGGTCTGCGGCGGCCCGGCCCGCGAGGCCGCAGGCGGCCGCTTCCGGAGTGCCGGCTTCCAGGCGCAGCAGGCCGTCGCGCTCCATGCGGCGGAGGATGCCGCGCAGCAGGGCTGTGGCGTCCAGCTCCCGGCATTCCAGCTCTTCCGGCCGCCGGGCCAGCAACAGCAGGGTGCGCACGGTATCGGCCATGCCCTCAACCGTGCGGGCAAGCCGCCGCAGCACGGGCAGAAGCTCCGCACGCTGCGGCAGCGCAGCCAGGCGCGGCTCCAGGATTTCCAGCCCGCCCTGGAGCACGGTGAGGGGCGTGCGCAGCTCGTGGCTTACGTCGCCGGTAAAATTGCTCTCCCGCTGCACAAAGCTGCGCAAGGCCGTCTCGCGGGCGGCCACAGCCCTGGCCAGCACGCCCACCTCGTCGTCCAGCTCCGTGCAGGGCACGCGGGGGGGCTGCGCCGCGCCGTCGCGCAGCAGAGCTTCCGGCGGGCGGCCTTCCACCGCCGCGGTGAGCTCGCGCAGGGGCGCGGTAAGGCGACGGCTCAGCACCACGGCCAGGAACACGGCCAGGGCCAGCCCCGCCAGCGCGCAGAGCAGAAGCGCGCCGGTGAGCTTCTGCTTGAGCGCCGCAAACACGCCCACTTCACCACTGAGGGCGTAAACCACCTGATCGCGCCGCTCCAGCAGCACGAAGTCGCGGCGGTTATCGCTGAGGTGCAGGCCGTCGGGCAGGGCGCGCCAGGCGTCCGGCACCTCCTTGCCGGCCAGAAAGCGCCAGTGCATGACGGCGGCCAGGTCTTCCCCGTAATAAAGTTTTTCGCCGCCGCGGTCTTCGGCCTCCCAGGCGCGGCGTTCCGCTTCGATCAGGGCGTCCATGACCGGACGGGTATGCCAGGCAAGCAGGGAGGCCCCCAGAAAGTCAAAGGAGAACCGCCCGGCCAGGCCCAGGGCTGCGCCCATGCTCAGGGCAAGGAAGACAAAGGCCGCCAGCAGACGCCGCCGGATGCTGGCGCGACGCGGCGCGGCCAAGGGCGCTTTGAAGGGCGTCATACCGCCCCCGCCCCGCTGGGCGCAACGGCATTGGGCGCGGCTTCCGGCGCGTCCAGGCTCAGGCGGTAACCCACATGGGGGATGGTGTGCAGCAGGGGCACGGCAAAGGGCTTGTCCAGCTCCCGCCGCAATTCGTGGATGTGGGTGCGCAGGGCGCTGCCCTCCGGGGGCGCATCACCCCAAAGCAGGTTTTCCAGGTCTTCGCGCCGCACCAGGCCGGGGGCCGCGCGCAGCAGCTCCGCCAGGATGCGGAAGCCCGTGGGGCTCAGGCGCAGGGGCCGCCCCGCGCGCTCGGCCCGGTGCCCGGCCGCGTCCAGCCGCACATCGGCATAGGCCCAGAGCGCGCCCGCGGTCTTGCCCGCCTGGAGGCGGCTGCGCCGCAGCAGCGCGCGGACGCGGGCCTCCAGCTCCTTAAGGGCAAAGGGCTTGATCAGATAGTCGTCGGCCCCGGCCTCCAGGCCCAGTACGCGGTCGGCCACCGTATCCCGCGCCGTAAGCATGAGCACGGGCACGTTCAGACCGTGCTCCTCCCGCAGGGCGCGGCAGAGCGCCAGACCGTCCAGCCCCGGCAGCATGACGTCCAGGACCAGGCAATCAAAGCGACGCTCCAGGGCCAGGGCCAGGCCGGCCCGGCCGTTGCGGGCGCAGTCCAGCGCGTAGCCCAGGGGCTCCAGATAGGCGTAGAGGTTGGCGAGGATATCCTCGTTGTCCTCAACGAGCAGCAGGGTGTCGGGCATGACCGGCGGCGTTCTCCTGCCGGGCCGGGGCGGCGGGCAGATCCGCTTCCGTCACCGGGCCCAGGATGACAAGACTGTCCGCCTCCACCGTATTGGGGCGCTTGCGGTTCCAGTCCACATGGCCCTGAAGGCGGATTTTATCCTTGGGCGTCACGGTCAGCTGGCCGAAGACGCTGTTTTCTATTTCCACCACCACCTGGCCGCTGCGGTCCTCAAACAGGTAACGGTGTTTACGGCGGGGCAGCTTTTCCACCAGCCGTCCTTCCAGCACGCAGGGGGCGTCGTCCTGGGCGCTCAGCACGTCCACGGCCCGGGTCACGGCCGGGGCCACGCCGGGGCCTTCAAATCCGGCGGCCAATGCGGGCCCGCGCCAGGCCGCCAGCGCCAGCAAGGCCAGCAGGGCGGCAAGGGCTGTTCTGGGCATGGGGCCTCCTTCGGTTTTTTCTGCAGCCAGGGGCGGCGGGACGCGCCCGCCGCCTCGGCGACACGCAATTTTTTTGGGGGGGATCGGGCGAGGCCCTACAGGGGCTGCACGCTGTGCACCACCATCACGGGGTTCTTCTTGTTCTTAACGCGCAGCACGCCCGCCAGGCGCACTTCGCTCTGCAGCGCCGGGGCAGCCGCGCCCTTGAGGGCCTTTTTGCCCAGCACCACGGTCACGCGGCCGGTGGCGTCCTCAAAGACATACTGCACTTTTTTGCCAGGCACTTTTTCCACCAGCTGTCCGGTGACGCGCATGGGGGTTTTGTCGCCGGAAGCCAGCGCTTTGGCCACAGTATCCACAGGGGCTTTTTTTGTCACCCCCTTGGTCTTGGCGGCTTTGGTCTTGTGGGGCGCGGCGGCGGCCGGGGCCCCGGCGGTTTCGGCGGCGGAAGCGTAGGCGGCCGGGGCGGCCAGGGCCAGGGTAAGAAGCATAATCCACAGATAACGCATGGCATTTCCTCCTGCAAGGGCGGATAAAAAGGGTTGGCCAGTACGGGCAAACGCACTGTGGGGTCACCCTGCGCCAGGGGGCGTCAGCAAAGCGTTAACGCCCGACGCAGGCGGAGCGTTCTTGTCGAAGCGCCCCGAAGCTGCTACCCTGCGAGCCATGAAAGAGCTTGATCCCCATACCATCCGCCCTTGCCTTGCCTGCGGCGGCACCGATGTGCACCTGGAGTCCATGCTGCCGCCGGGGCGGCGTCAGGAAGTATGGCGCGTGGTCTGCTCTTGCGGGCAGACCTCGCAACAGTGGTCGGTTTCTCAGGGGGCGGCCATCCGCGCCTGGAACCGCAACCTGGCCAGCGAGCGCGACCAGGACAGCATCCGGCCGCCCAAAAAGCCCTGAGCGGCGCAGCCTGGACCTTCCCCTGCGCGCCTTCCCGCAAACCCATACGGCGGCCGCCATGAAAAAATTTTCCGAACTGAACGAGCAGGAAATCCTTGCCCTGGCCATCACGCTGGAGGAAGAGGACGAGCGCATCTATGCGGACTTTGCCGCCGCCCTGCGCGACGACTTTCCGGCCACCGAAGCCGTGCTCAAGGGCATGGGCGCGGAAGAGACCGTGCACCGGCAGAGGCTCACGGAGCTGTTCCGCAAAAAATTCGGGGAGCATATCCCGCTGCTCCGCCGCCAGGACGTCAAAGGCTTTGTGCAGCGCAGGCCTTTGTGGCTGGTGCGCCCGCTGGGCCTGGACGCGGTGCGCCGTTTTACGGCCGACATGGAGCTGGAGACCCGCCAGTTTTATGAAAAAGCGGCCGCCAGAACCGCAGATCCGGAGATCCGCCGCCTGCTGGACGACCTGGCCCAGGCCGAGCGGCGGCATGAGCTCAACGCCGAACGGCTTTCCGACAAGTATCTGAACCCGGACGCCAGGGCCGTGGAAGCGGCCGCCCAGCGCCGCCTGTACGCCCTGCAGATCATTCAGCCCGGTCTGGCCGGGCTTATGGACGGCAGCGTCTCCACCCTGGCCCCGGTGTTTGCGGCGGCCGCGGCCACGCACGATTCCTGGCAGGCCTTTCTGGTGGGCCTGGCGGCCTCACTGGGCGCGGGCATCAGCATGGGTTTTGCCGAGGCCCTTTCAGACGACGGCAGCGTTACCGGGCGCGGGCACCCCTGGGTGCGCGGACTGGTCTGCGGGCTCATGACCACCCTGGGCGGCATCGGGCACACCCTGCCCTTTCTCATCGGCAACTACCGCGCAGCGCTCATGGCGGCGCTGGTGGTGGTGGCGCTGGAGCTGGCCGCCATCACCTGGGTGCGCTCCCGCTTTATGAACACGCCCATAGTTTCCGCCGCGTTGCAGGTGGTGCTGGGCGGCGTGCTGGTTTTTCTGACCGGGTTGCTTATCGGCAACGCCTGACGGGGCATAAAGCGCAGCCCCGCAAAAATCCTTTGCACTCTTTTCCCTTTTGGCCTAACACTTGCGGCAAGATGTCTCCGGCGGTCGCGTTTTTCCCGCGCGCCGCCTTTGGGGATGCCCTGGGAGACCCATACCGCGCAAACGCGCAAAAAGGGGGCGTACTATGTTTGATTTGTTCAGCGTACCGCATCTGTTGCTGGTGATGGGCGTGGCCATGCTGTTGTTCGGCACCAAGAAACTGCCGGAAATCGGCGCAGGCCTCGGCCGCGCCATCCGGGATTTCCGCCGGGCGGTCAGCGAACCCGACACCGTGGATATATCCCGCAGGGATGAAAAGCCTGAGGACGCCGGCCGCAACGGCTGAGCGACGGCGCTCCAGCGGCCTTTTACGGCGGCGCGTTCTGAACGGACGCGGCCGCCGTTTTTTTGCGCCCTGCCGCGCGCGACGGCCAACCCCACAAAAATTTCCCCCTTTCCCCTATAGCAGATCAACTTTGAGAACAGGCATTCTCAAAGTTTGCGGCACGCTCGTTTCTGCGCTTAACAGCGCAAATAAATTGCGCTTACGCCTCCACAGCGGACGTCTGCTCACGCAGCCGCCAGGGCATTTCAAAGTTGAAATGCCCTAAATTTCGCTTTGCGGGGCGCGGTCCAGTTTTTCTTTCAGGGCGGCCACGGCGGCGGCAGGGTTCAGGCCCAGGCGGGGGGCCAGGCCGGGGAGGTTTTCCACGGCGTCGCAGGGGCGCACATAGAGGGGTTCCGGATCCCGGTCGAAATAGTCGCCGTGGCGGGCCAGGAGGCGCAGGGCGGTGACGGAGGGGCTGGTCAGATCCGGCAGGGCGGTAAGGGGCAGGAACGTGGCGGCGGGGCCTTCCGGAGCGGGCGCGTTTTCCAGCAGGGGGGCGAGGTGCGGGTTGCGCGCGAGCCCGCTGCCGCAGACCCAGACCCGGCGGGCGGCATCCGTGCCGGGCGGCGTGGGGTGCGCGCGGCTTTGGGCAATGCGGCGGGCGGCCTCGTCCGGGGTGCAGAGCTCCACGGGCTGCAGGGGCTGGGGCGGAATGACGGGGCCGTAGCTGCGGAAGGGCTGGCAGTGCACCAGGTTGCGGCGGGCGTGGGTCAGCGTCCAGATGGGCGCGCCGTAGAGCACGCCGCGCGCCGTGGCCAGGGTGGCGGCCAGGGCCTGCATGTAGTCCAGGCCGGCCAGGCGCAAGGGGCAGGTGCGGCGCAGGGCCGCCGCCGTGGCCAGCACCAGGCGGATGCCGGTGAAGGAGCCCGGCCCGCGCACGCAGGCCAGGCGGCGGAAGTCGGCCAGGCGCAGACCCAGCGCAGTACATATCTCGCGCAGGGCCGGAGCCAGGATTTCCGTGGCGCGTTCGGGCCGCCGCCATTCCTGGGCGCAGAGCAGGGTTTCGTCCTCGGTGACGACGATCTGCAGCGCGCCTTCGGCGGCGTTGAGGATCAGCTCCAGGCCCGTGCCCGCGTTCATGAGCCGCTCCCGAACCAGCCCGTGTTTTTGAGGATGCGCCAGATGTCGTTATAAGTGGCCAGCAGCATAAGGGTCACCAGCAGGGCCAGGCCCGCGCGCATGGCGTATTCCTGCACCTTGGAGCTGAGGGGCCTGCGGAAGAGCATCTCCCAGAGGCAGAAAAAAATCTGCCCGCCGTCCAGCACGGGGATGGGCAGCAGGTTGAGGATGCCCAGGTTGATGCTGATAAGCGCCGTCAGCGCCAGAAGCCCGGCCAGCCCTTCCTGCGCCTGCTGACCCACCATCTGCATAATCATGATGGGCCCGCCCACCTGATCCAGGGGCACCACGCGCTCCACCAGCTTGACCAGGCTCTGCCAGGTAAGGGAGACCATCTCCGCCGTCTGGCTGAGGCCCGCGCCGGCCGCGTCCACAAAGCCGTGCTCCACCAGGCGCACGCCGCCGGAATTGCGGATGCCGATAAGCCAGGCTTCTTCTTCCTCGCCGAAAATGGTTTTGCGGGTAGCGCGCTCCGGGGTCAGCTCCAGGCTGATGCGCATGCCGCCCGCGGTCAGGCCCGGCGCAGCGGACGCGGACTGCGGGGCAGCGTCGGGGGCCGTGTCCGGGCGCAGCACTTCCAGCTGCAGGGTGCGGCCGCCGCTGCGGTTGATGGCCGCGGCCATGGCCTGCCAGCTGTCCAGGGGCCGCCCGTCGATGGAGAGAATGGTGTCGCCTGGCGCAAGCCCCGCGCGGGCGGCGGGGCTTGCCGCCACCACGCCGCCCACCTGAGGCAGCAGCACGGGCGTGCCCCAGCCCCAGGCCATCACCCAGCAAAGCAGCCAGGCCAGCAGCACGTTGGCTGCGGGCCCGGCCGCCACCACCAGCAGGCGCTGCCAGGCCGGGCGCAGGGCAAAACTTTCCTGCTCCGTAAAGCCCTCAGGGATTTCGCTGGCGTCGCTTTCGCCCACCAAGGCCACATAGCCGCCCAGGGGAACGAGAGAAAGGGCGTATTCCGTCTTGCCCTTCTTATATTTGAGAATCTTGGGGCCAAAACCCAGGGAGAAGGTGGAGACCCCCATGCCCAGACTTCTGGCCACGGCAAAGTGCCCCAATTCATGAAAAAAGATCAGACCGCCCAGAACGACGATCACAGCAATAACGGTTGTCAGCACAGGCATCCTCCGGGGCGGACCAGCGCACGGACCCGCTCGCGGCTCAGGCGGTCCAGCTCTTCCAGCCGGGCCGCCAGGGTATGGGCCTGCCGCGCCAGGGCGGCGGGCGTGAACGCGCCAGGGGCGGACGTGGCCGCCGGGGGCGCGCAAAAAATTTCGTGTCCGGGGTGTTCGGTTTCGTAGGCCTCCAGCACGGCGGCGATAAGCCGGGGGATATCCGCAAAACCGCAGCGCCCGGACAAAAACAGATCCACCGCCGCCTCGTTGGCCGCGTTGAGGGTGACGCAGCGTCCGCCGCGCGCCCGGAGCGCCCGCCGGGCCAGGTCCAGGCAGGGGAAGGCCGCCACGTCCGGCCGCTCGAAGGTCAGGGGGGTGCGCGTCAGGTCCGGCGGCGGCACGTCCCCGGCCTCGCAGCGCGGCCAGAGCAGGCAATGGGCAATGGCCAGGCGCATGTCCGCCGTGCCCAGCTGGGCCAGCTGCGCGCCGTCCCGGAACTGCACCAGCGAATGGACCACCGACTGCGGGTGCACCAGCACGTCAATGCGCTCCAGGGGCACGCCGTAAAGGTGAAAAGCCTCAATGACCTCCAGCCCTTTATTCATCAGGGTGGCCGAATCCACCGTGATCTTGGCCCCCATGCTCCAGTTGGGGTGCCTGAGGGCCTGCTCCGGCGTGACCTGGGCCAGCCGCTCCGCCGGCCAGCCGCGGAAGGGGCCGCCCGAAGCGGTGAGAATCAGCCGGTCCACATCCTGCCCGTGCCCGGCCAGGCACTGAAAAATGGCGTTGTGTTCCGAATCAACCGGCAGGATGACCGCGCCGCTGGCCGCGCAGACCCGCCGCAGCAGATCCCCGGCCAGGACCAGGGATTCTTTGTTGGCCAGGCAGATGACCTTGCCAGCCAGGGCCGCCGCCAGGGTGCCGGCCAGCCCCGCCGCCCCCACCTGGGCCGAAAGCACGGCGTCCGCCTCCGGCAGGGTTGCCAGGGCGGCGTAGCCCTCGCGTCCCACCAGGATGCGCGGCGCGTAACCCGTCGGCAGCAGGGCCCGCAGGGCCTCCGCCGCCGCCGCGTCCAGCACGGCCAGGCACTCCGGCCGCCAGCGCGCGGCCTGCGCCGCCAGCTTCTGCACGTTGCGCGCGCAGGAAAGCCCCACCACCCGCAACAGATCCGGATGCCGTTCCACCACGGCCAGCGCGCTGGTCCCGATGGAACCCGTGGAGCCCAGCAAGGCCAGACTGCGCGGCCAGGCCTCGCGCCACGCCGCCGCCGGCGGCCCGGAAATGTAGTCAACCTGCGGGCCGCCCCGGCCCGGCCAAAGTATCGTCATGGATTGTGTCCCGTGGGGATGGAGGGGGTTTTGCGGGGGAGGAAGCCTTTTGCAAAAGGTTGCCTCCCCCGCGCCCCCACCCCCTAACATTTTTTGGGCGCTTCGCTGCCGTCGTTATGGAGCCGCCAGCGTCCGGCATTACTGCCCAGGGAACGCTGCCGCCACCCCCAACCGGCCACCCGCAGCGCGGCCTGAGAACGGGGGCCTTGGGGGGCCGTGCCCCCCAAGCCGCCGGAGGCAGTTTCCGCCTGCCCGTTGCAGCCTGCGGCGCGCCCGCGCGTCTGACGCAGCCCAAGACTCAAAAAGACGCAATTTTTTAGAAGAAGAAGAACCATTGGTCCACCACGGCAAACATAGGCATGGCGAAAAGCAGGCTGTCCGCCCGGTCCAGCATACCGCCGTGCCCTGGAAGGATCTGCCCGGAATCCTTAACATTAACCGAACGTTTGAGGGCGGATTCAAACAGGTCGCCCAGCTGAGCGAAGGCGTTGACCGCAATGCCCAGCAGGGCGAAGGAAAACCAGCCGGTTTTGCCGTAGATTGCGCCGTAAACGGCACAGAAGATCACGCAGCCCGCCAGGCTGCCCACCGCGCCTTCGGAGCTTTTGTTGGGGCTCACGCGGGGCCAGAGCTTGTGGTGGCCGAAGCGCGTGCCCACAAAGTAGGCGGCCGTATCCGAGATGGCCACCGCCGCGATGATGAAGATGAGCTTGGTGGTGGAAAGGTAGGTGGCCGGCAGGAGCAGCAGGGGCACATAGGCGAGCCCGGCCATAAAGATGCCGCTGGAGGCAAAGGCGTTGTCCTCTTCCACCACGTCCCAGCGGAAGAGAAAGCTCATGGCGGCCAGCACAAAGCCCGCGCCCAGGCAGACCAGAGCGTCCTGGGGCCGGTGCAGCCAGGTCAGGCAGAGCATGCCCCAGCCGAGGACAATGGCGCAGACGCGGCTGGAGACGCGGCCCTTGTGCCCCCAGAACAGGGAGTAAAATTCCCACAGGCCCAGGGCCGAGGCCAGCAGGATGACCAGCAGCAGCGGCCAGCCCCTGTGCCAGAGCACCAGCAGGAGCACCACCGCCAGGGCAAGGCCCGTGACGATGCGTCGAAAATCCATGGGATGATGCGTTGCGGGTTCAATGGGCATGGAGTTGCTCCTCTGTTTTGCCGAAGCGGCGCGAGCGGGCGGCATAGGCCCGCAGGGCCGCGTGCAGTTCTTTGGCGTCAAAGTCCGGCCAGAGCACGGGGGTGAAGTAAAGTTCGCTGTAGGCGCACTGGTAGAGCAGGTAGTTGCTCAGGCGCAGCTCGCCGCTGGTGCGCACCAGCAGATCCGGATCGGGCTGCCCGGCAGTGTAAAGACGGTCAGCGAGGCTCGCTTCGGTGACGTCCTCCGGCTTTGCGCCTTCGCGCAAAAAGGTCTGCACCGCGCGCACCAGCTCGCCGCGGCCGCCGTAGTTGAGCGCCAGGTTGAGCGTCATGCCCCTTCCCGCTTCCGTGCGTTTGATGGCGTGGCGCAGGGCCGTACGCTGGGCTGCGGGCAGGCCGTCCAGATCGCCCAGCACCTTGAGGGCGATGCCTTTTTCCTCCATCAGGGGCACTTCTTTGCGCAAAAATTCCAGCAGCAGGGAAAACAGGGCGCTGATTTCGGTTCTGGGGCGGTTCCAGTTTTCGCTGGAAAAGGTGTACAGGGTGAGATGCCCTATGCCCAGGGCGCGGCATTCCGTCACCACGACGCGCACGGCCTCGGCCCCGGCCCGGTGCCCGGCCTCGCGGGGCAGGCCGCGCTGCTGGGCCCAGCGGCCGTTGCCGTCCATGATAATGGCCAGGTGACGGGGCAGCATGGGAAGTTCGTTGTTCATGAGACCTCAGCCTGCACGGTATGGGCGCGGCGTCCCCGGCGACCGTCGGCCGCCGCGAACGCCGCGCCACATGAAGAGACAAGATGCGAGCGCGCCGCAGGCCGTCCGCCGCCGCACGGCGCGGGCCATGCCGCCGGGGGATTCAGGCGGCGCAAAGCCCCGGCGCGGGGTCGCCGCCCAGGCTCGCGGCGCTAGATATCCATAATTTCCTTTTCTTTGGCCGCGCATTTTTTGTCGGCCTCGGCCACATATTTGTCCGTGAGCTTCTGCACGTCGTCCGTGGCCTTTTTCTGCGCGTCCTCGGTGATGGTTTTGTCTTTTTCCAGCTTTTTCAGCCCGTCGTTGGCATCGCGGCGCACGTTGCGCACGGCCACTTTGGCGTCTTCAGTGTACTTGCGGGCCACCTTGACCAGATCCTTGCGGCGTTCTTCCGTCAGGGGCGGCAGCACGATGCGGATGGTGCGGCCATCGTTGACAGGGGTGAGACCCAGGTCGGACTTGAGGATGGCTTTTTCCACCACGGCGAGGCCGCCTTTGTCCCAGGGCTGGATGGTGAGCGTGCGGCTGTCCGGCACGGCCACCGAGGCCATCTGGCTGATGGGCGTGGGCGTGCCGTAGTAGTCGGCGCGGATGCCGTCCACCAGGGCGGTGGTGGCGCGGCCGGTGCGCAGTTTGGCAAATTCGCGCTCCAGCGCGGTCAGGGCCTTTTCCATGCGTTCTTCGGCGTCCAGAAGAATGCTGTCAGTATCCATCAATGGTCTCCTTGAAGAGGGCTGTGCGGCCTAATTGTGGACGATGGTGCCCACGGCTTCGCCCAGCAGCACGCGCCGGATGTCGCCGCCGAACATGCGGCAAACGATGATGGGCACGTTGTTGTCGCGCACCAGGGCGAAGGCCGTGGCGTCCATAACGCCCAGATGGCGGGCCAGGGTCTCGTCGTAGCTCAGGCTGGCGTATTTGACGGCGTCGGCGTGCTGGGTCGGATCTTTGTCATAAATGCCGTCCACCTTGGTGGCCTTGATGATGGCGTCGCACTTGAGCTCCATGCCGCGCAGGGCCGCCGTGGTGTCGGTGGTGAAGTAGGGGTTGCCCGTGCCCGCGGCGCAGATGACCACCCGGCCTTTTTCCATATGACGCAAGGCACGGCGGCGGATGAAGGGCTCGCAGACCTCCTGCATGGTAATGGCCGAAAGCACGCGGGTGGGGTAGCCGTGCTTTTCCAGCATGTCCTGCACGGCCAGGGCGTTGAGCACCGTGGCCAGCATGCCCATATAATCCGCGGAGGAGCGTTCCATGCCCTTGGCCGAGCCGGAAAGCCCCCGAAAGATGTTGCCCCCGCCGATGACCAGGGCCATTTCCACGCCCATTTCGAGCACCGTGCCCAGTTCGCGGCAGACGGCGTCCACCGTTTCAGGGTCAATGCCGGTTTTGTGTTCGCCCGCCAGGGCCTCGCCGCTCAGTTTGAGCAGCACGCGCTTGTATTTGAGTGGGGCCATGCTACCGCCTTGGGATGGTGCTGGAGGGTTGGAGCACGGCGCGCGCCCACAGGCGGGCCACGCCGCAACGGGTCAGTCATAGCAGAAAACGCGCCGGCCTCAAAGCCTTTTTGCGGGCGGCTCCGGCCCGGCGGCCGGGGCGGGGCCGCCGTTTGCCAGGGGCCAGGGCTGCGCCGCAAACGGCACGCTGCGGGCTATGGCGGCCAGGGCCGCGTGCGTTTCCGCGGCCATGTGGGGCGAAAACACGAGTTTGAAGAGGGCCGTATCCGTTTCCAGCGCCGTAAAATAGGCCAGGTTGTCGTAGGCTTCCAGCAGGCGGCGAAAGAGGCCCGCATGCTCCGGGGCCATGCGCAGCAAAAGGCAGGCGCTGCGCCGGGGCGCGGCGGGCGCGGCCGGACGCGGGCGGCGCTGCGCCTGCAGGGCCGGGGGCGTCGGCTTCGGCGGGGCTTCCGCGCCCGTGGCGGGCTCCGGCGCTGCAAGCGGCAAAGGGCGGCAGGTCATAACGGCGTGATTCCGATCAGTAAAATCCCAGCCAACGGGCGGCGATCACCAAAGCGAGGCCGAAGGCGATGGTGAGAAAGTAGTTTTTGCCCCACCAGGCCACCAGAACCGAGGGCAGGGCCGCCATAAGAAAAAGGTTGGAGGGTCCGGCGCTGAAGCGGCCCTCGTAAAAAAACACGTCCGGCCCCACCAGGGCCGCCATGACCGCCACCGGCACGAAGGAAAGCCAGCGCCGCAAAAGCGGCGGCAGGCTGTCCCCGCGCAGCAGGGTGACCGGCAGCACCTTGGGCAGCAGGGTGACGACCACGCCGCCCAGCAGACAGAGCAGCAAAAGGGTGTTCTGCGACCACCAGGCGTTCATGGCCGCGCCTCCTCGCCCGTATGGGGGGCGGCGGGGGCGGAAGCCGCCGTGCGGCCTTCCCGCCGGCAGAGCAGAAACGTGCCCAAGCTCGCGCCCGCCACTGTGGCCAGGGCGATGTTCCACTGGCTCATGCCCAGGGCGCGCAGGGCGATGGAAAGCCCCAGGGTAAACACGGCCACCAGCACATGCAGGCGGCCCACGCACTGCGGCACCAGCAGGGCCAGAAACATGGCCGTAAGGGCGTAGTCCAGGCCCAGGGGCTTCACGTCGCTGATCAGCTCCCCGCAGAAGGCCCCCAGGGCGCTGCCCGCCACCCAGCCCAGCTGGGCGGTTTGGTTGCAGACAAAAAGGGTCGTCAGGCTGCGCCGCCAGCCGTTCTGGAAGGCCGTGACGTGCACGGCGAAGGTTTCATCCGTAATGCCCAGGCCCAGCAGCAGGCGCGGGAAGCGCGCCAGACCCGCATACCAGGGGGCCAGCGCCGCGGACTGCAGAAGATAGCGCAGGTTGACAATGCCCACGGCGGCGATGATGGAAGCCGCGCCCGCGCCCGCGCCCCACATGCCCGCAAACACAAACTGCCCGGAGCCGGAGAACATGAGCACGGACATGCCCACGGCCAGGGCCGGGGGAATCTGATTTTTGACGGCCAGCACCCCGAAGGCAAAGCCCACGGGCACATAGCCCAGCACAATGGGCAGAGCGCGCCGCAGGCCTTCCGCCACGGGGGAAGGCTGGGGGGAATGTGACATGGGCAACCTCAGGGCGCGGTGGCGCGCAAAAACTGTGACGGCCGCCGCATCCCGCCGGACGCGCCGCAACGCCGTCCGTGGCGGCCCGTCCGCCGCAAAACGCCTTTGCTCTATCCTTTTTAAAAACGCAAGGCAAGAATGCCCGCGGCAGGGGGCGCGCCGCGCCCACAGGGCACAGCGCCCTTGAAACGCCTTTTTTTAAAGGCGGATAAACGCCCCGAACGGCGCGTGCATTTTGGTGGCGGGGCTCTGCCAGCGCGGCGATGAAAACCTTGGCAGCAGGAAGCCGTCCCGGCCGTCGCGTCCGCAAAAAACGTGTTCCTGCCCGCGCCAAGGCTTGCCAGACGCGGCGCAATGGTGTATGCGTTCCCTCTCATCAAGCACACCCTGGCAGCGGCCCGGGGTGCCCGGCGGCGGTTTACCGCCCTTTGTTCGCCCCAGGAGGGGAATGCCGCGTTGCGGAAAAACAGCCTTTGCGGCCGGAGCCACGCGCTCCGCCGTCCGGGCCGTCCGCGGCGCAACGTTCCAGGGGGCCGGGTTGCAGGGCCTGGAGCCGGAGTGGAAGATCACAACCCTTTGGAGGCTTTTTCATGGCGTACGTCAGCATGAAGCAGATGCTGGAAACCGGCGTGCACTTCGGGCACCAGACCCGCCGCTGGAATCCCAAAATGCGTCCTTACATCTTCGGAGCGCGTAACGGCATCCATATCATCGACCTGCAGCAGACCGTCAAGCTGTTCCGCGTGGCTTACGACAAGGTGGTGGATACCGTGGCCCGCGGCGGCAAGGTGCTCTTCATCGGCACCAAGCGCCAGGCCCAGGAGGCCGTGGCCGCCGAAGCCGGCCGCGCCGGGCAGTTTCATGTGACCAACCGCTGGATGGGCGGCACCCTCACCAACTTCGTCACCATCCAGAAGAGCATTGATCGCCTCAAGAAGCTGGAAAGCATGTTTGCCGACGGCACCATCAACCGCTACCAGAAAAAGGAAATCCTCCTCCTGGAGCGCGAGATGCACAAGCTGGAGGAGACCCTGGGCGGCATCAAAAACATGGACCGCCTGCCCCAGCTGGCCTTCATCATCGATCCGCACCGCGAAGACATCGCCGTGAAGGAATGCCGCAAGCTCGGCATCCCCATCGTGGCCGTGACCGACACCAACTGCGATCCGGACGTCATTGACTTCATCATCCCCGGCAACGACGACGCCATCCGCGCCATCAAGCTGTTTGTGACGGCCTTTGCCGAAGCCTGCCTGGAAGGCGACGCCATGGGCAAGGACCACAAGAGCGAAGACGCCGAGGCCGCCTTGCAGAAGGCCGCCGAGGCGGCCCCCGCGCAGGAAGCGGCTCCGGAAGCCGCGCCCGCCCAGTAAGCCCGGCGCATCCTTTTCCCTGTTCCGGGGGCAGCGCAACCTGTTTGCAGAACCGGCCGCGCTGCCCCCGCCCGGTTGCGGGGCGCGGGCTTGCCCGCCGCCCCCTCCGGGCCGCAGCAGCACAACCCCGGCCCCGGGCCGGACGCATGTGGAGTAGATATTATGGCTATCACCGCACAGATGGTAAAAGAACTGCGCGAAATGACCGGCGCGGGCATGATGGACTGCAAAAAAGCCCTGGTGGAAGTGAACGGCGACATGGAAAAGGCCGTGGACTGGCTGCGCCAGAAGGGCATGGCCAAGGCCGCCAAAAAGTCCGGCCGCGCCACCAGCGAGGGCCTGGTCACCCTGGCCGTGAGCGACGACGGCAAACATGTAGCCCTGGCCTCCCTGCTCTGCGAGACGGACTTTGTGGCCCGCGGCGACCAGTTCCAGAACATGGCCGCCCAGGTGGCGCAGGCCGTGCTGGACAACGCCCCGGCCGACGCCGCCGCCCTGGAGGCCTCCATGGGCCCGGCCGTGACCCAGCTCATCGCCGCGGTGGGCGAGAATATGCAGCTGGGCGGCTTTGCCCGCCACAGCAAGGAAAGCGAGAAGGAAGTGGTGGGCCACTACCTGCACGCCAACGGCAAAATCGGCACCCTGGTTTTCCTGACCTGCGGCAAGGCCGAAAGCGTGACCAACCCTGAAGTGCTGGCCCTGGCCAAAAACCTGGCCATGCAGGTGGCCGCCGCCAACCCTGTGGCCCTGGACGCCGCCAGCCTGGACCAGGCCGCCGTGGAACGCGAGCGTGAAGTCTACCGCCAGAAGGCCCTGGACGAAGGCAAGCCCGCCCAGATTGTGGACAAAATCGCCGACGGCGCGGTGAAGAAGTTCCAGAAGGAAGTCTGCCTTATGGAGCAGCCCTACATCCGCGACGACAAAAAGAGCATCAGCGATCTGGTGCGCGAAACGGGCAAGGCCGTGGGCGACGCCATTGCCGTCACCGGCTTCGAGCGCATTCAGCTGGCCGCGGAATAACCCGGCCACCGACGCCGCTTTTTACGGGGAAGGGCCTGCGCCTGCGGGGGGCCCTTCCCCGTCCTGCGTCTGCCGCCCGGCGTCGTCCCTTCCGCGGCCATGCCGCATTCCTGCCGCCGTCGGCTTGCCGCTGCGCCGCGGGGCCGCGCCGGGCCTTTTCAGAACGGCGCGGAGCTGCTACCATCGGGGCTCCCGCCACAGGCGGGCAGGACGCGGCAGCCGACCGGCCGGGGCGGCAGCCCGTGCACGCCGCACCGCCGCGCCGGGGGCTCTCCGCCCTGAAGCGCGTTGCCGGGGCGCGCAGCGCCACAACCAGGCTCCAGGAGAAACCGGGATGAAGATCGTCGTTCTGGGCAATCAGGCCAAGGCCATGCGCAACTTCTGGAGCGTGCTTGTCGCCCATATGCGCCGCGCCGGGCATGAGGTTCTTTGCTGCGCGCCGCCGGGCGACAATGTCGCCAACGCCGCGCTCACGGCCCTGGGCGCGCGGCTGCGCACCTATCCACTGGACCGCAAGGGCCTCAACCCCATCCGCGACGTGCGCACCCTGGGCGCGCTGGTGCGGCTTTTTAAGGAAGAAAAGCCCGACCTGCTCTTCGCCTCCACCATCAAGCCGGTCATTTACGGCTGCATAGCCGCGCGCGCGGCCGGCGTGCCCCACATCTACGCCACCATCACCGGGCTCGGCTACGCCTTTGAGGCCGACAGCCTCTTTAAAAAAGCCGTCAATAAGCTGAGCTGCCTGCTCTACCGCGCGGCCCTTTCCGGCGCGGAAGGCGTTTTTTTTCAGAATCAGGACGACATCCGCGTCTTCCGCAAGGCGGGCATTCTGGGCCCGCGCGCCCGCGTGCTCACCGCGCGCGGCACCGGGGTGGATACGGCCCGCTTTGCCCCGGCCCCTTTCCCCAACCTTGCCGAGGACGGCACGCTGACGGGCCCGCCCGTGTTCCTGCTGGTGGCCCGGCTGCTGGAGGCCAAGGGCCTGCCGGAATACGCGGCCGCCGCGCGTCTGCTTAAGGCCAGGCGCCCTGAGGCCCGCTTTCAGGTGCTGGGCCCGCCGGAACACGGCCTGGGCAGCGTGAGCCTGGACCAGATCAAGGCCTGGGAGGCCCAGGGCAGCATCGAATACCTGGGCGAAACCAGCGACGTGCGCCCCTATGTGGCCGCGGCCCATGTGCTGGTGCTGCCCTCCTGGCGGGAAGGCACGCCCACGGCCATTATGGAAGGCATGAGCATGGGCCGCCCCGCCGTGGTCACCGACGCCCCAGGCTGCCGCGAGGTGGTGCGCCAGGGCGTCAACGGCTGGCTTACGCCCCTGCGCGACCCGCAGGCCCTGGCCAGCGCCATGGAAACCTTCATCACCACGCCCCAGAACATCCTGCGCATGGGGGCCGCCAGCCGCGAGCTGGCCCTGCGCGAACTGGACGCCCACACGGTGGCCGCACGCATCCTTGAAGATATGCGCGTGCCCGCCGCCCATGAGGATAGTCAAGCATGATAAGCACCTATCGTATGGCGCTGTTGCAGGCGCTGGACTTTTTCTGCATTCTGCTCGCCCTGGCCGTTTCCGGCATGCTGAGCATCGCGCCGGACCTGAGCGTGTTCCACGACTACACGGGCGCTTCGCTCTTTACCGTCTTTTTCTACCTGCTCTTTTTCTACATTCTGGACGCCTACAGCGTGGGCAGCGAAGACATCCGCGAAACCGTGGGCCGCGTGCTGGTGGCCTGCCTTCTGGGCATCATCTCCTCCGCCACGGCTTCCTACGCCTTTCAGCACTGGCGCTTTGACCGCGAAACCGTCGTCCTGCTCTTTGCCCTTTCCTTCTGCTTCTGCCTGGGCTGGCGGCTGCTCTATTACCTGAACGCCGACAAAATAACCCACCCCCTGCGCATCCTGCTGGTGGGCGTGGACCGCGCGGGCAAGGTGCGCCAGCTCCTGGCCGAGGGCCTGCCCAAGGCCGAAATTCTGGGCTATGTGGGCGAGCGCGACCAGGGCCCCGACGCCGGCCCCTGCCTGGGCGCGCCCTTCCTGGCCCTGGATATCGCCAAGGAAAAAAAGGCCACCATGATCCTCCTCCTGCCGGACGCCCCCATCGACGACGACATCGCCCACGAGCTGCTGGAAGCCAAGCTGCGCGGCAGCATGGTGGTGGATATCCGCAGCTTCTACGAACATGTGGTCCAGCGCCTGCCCCTCTCGCAGATCACGGACGAATGGCTCATCCAGAACGAGGGCTTCTCCCTCAATACCCGCGGTTCCCTGCGCCGCCTCAAACGCGCCCTGGACATGTTCATCTCCCTGATTCTGCTCATCCCCGCCACGCCCGTCATGCTGCTCACCGCGCTCATCGTCCGCCTGGAGTCCCCCGGCCCGGTCATCTACCGCCAAGAGCGCGTGGGCCTGTTTGAAAAGGAATTCACCGTCTACAAGTTCCGCTCCATGCGCGCCGACGCCGAAAAAGACGGCGCAGTCTGGGCCAGCGCCCACGATAACCGCGTCACCCGCTTCGGCCGCTTCATCCGCAAGGTCCGCATCGACGAGCTGCCCCAGATCTGGAATATCCTCAAGGGCGACATGAGCTTCATCGGCCCCCGCCCCGAACGCATGGCCTTTGTTCAGGAACTGAAAAAAACCATCCCTTACTACAGCGTGCGCCACTCCGTAAAACCCGGCCTTACCGGCTGGGCCCAGGTCTGCTACCCCTACGGCGCTTCCGTGGAAGACGCCCGCCGCAAACTGGAATACGACCTCTATTACATCAAAAATATGTCCATCTTGCTGGATATCCACATCATCCTCAAAACCATCGGCGTGGTCCTCTTCCCCAAAGGCGCGCGCTGAGGGGGGTATTTTTTATTAGGGCATTGCATCTGCTCTAGTTGTGGGGGGAAGGGGAAACTTTTGTGAACAAAAGTTTCCCCTTCCCCCCACGCCCTCCATCCCCTTCAAAAAACTTTTCTCCCCCAAGGGGACGCAACAGGCGCACCTTGAAAGCATCCCCTTGTTGCCCAACGTCGCGTTATTCCTGTGGCGGTGGTGCGGCGCGAGGGCGCAATCGCCGACCCTGCCGGGGATGAGCGGCCGTCCCCCGGCCTCTGGACAGAAAAAATCCGGCATGACATAATGCCGCCTTTCCGGGCGCGGGCGCTCTCGACACTGCGCCCCAGTCTGCTTATGCGGGGAAGCCGATGGACATCCTGGCCGACGTGGTGGGCACCAGCATCAAAATCTATGCGCTCATGACGCCCCCGGCCGTGCTGAGCGCCTTTATCAGCGGCACCCGCACCTTTGACCGTCGGCAAAAAGCGGCCGTAGCGGCCAAAACTTCCACGGCCATTTTCTGCATCGGCGTAACGCTCTTCCTGTTCGGGCCGCACCTTTTCTCCCTGTTCGGCTTTACGCTGGACGCCTTCCGCATCGGCGCGGGCGTGCTGCTCTTTCTTACCGCCGTCTCCCTCATGAACGACGACGGCAAGGAAGTGACCGCCGGCAAAGACGGCGACATCAGCGTGGTGCCCCTGGCCATTCCCCTGGGCATGGGGCCGGCCTCCATCGGCGCGGTCATGGTTATGGGCGCTTCGGCCAAGGGGCTGGAGCAGACCCTGGTGGGGGTGCTTTCCCTGCTGCTGGCCGCCCTGGGCATGTTCGCCCTGCTGCGCATGGCCGATACGGTGGTGCGCGCCCTGCACCGCACGGGCATTGCCGTGCTTTCCAAACTCACCGGCCTCTTGCTGGCGGCCATTGCCGCGCAGGTGATCTTTACGGGCATCCGCGCGTTTCTGGGGTGACGTTTCCGGCCCCGGCCCGCCCGGCGGGGCGCACAATCGACAGAACAAACGGAGGGTTCGACATGAGCCTGTTGGAAACTTTTTTCCGTCCTGAGGCCAAAGGCAGCACGGTAAAACGAGAGCTGCTGGCCGGGCTGACCAGCTTTATGGCCATGTGCTACCTCATCTTTGTGGTGCCCAACATGCTGGCGGATGCGGGCATGCCCCGCGAAGGGGCCGTGGCCGCCACCATCTGGGTAACCATTATTGCCACCCTGATCATGGGGCTTTGGGCGCGCTTTCCCGTGGGCGTCGCGCCGGGCCTGGGCATTACGGCCTTTTTCGCCTACTACGTCTGCGGCCCCGCGGGCTATACCTGGCAGACGGGCCTGGGCGCGGTGTTCATCTCCGGCGTGGTCTTTCTGCTCCTTACCGTGACCCGCGTGCGTCAGATGATCATTAAGGCCGTGCCCATGGACCTCAAATACGCCATCGTGGTGGGCATCGGGGCCTTTATCGCCTTTATCGGCATGAAGAGCTGCGGCATTGTGGTGGACAGCCCCTCCACCTTTGTCACCCTGGGCAATCTGGCCCAGCCTTCCACCCTGCTTTCGGTGCTCGGCATCTTTCTCATCGGCGGCCTGCTGGCGCTCAACGTGCCCGGCGCCATGATCATCGGCATTCTGGCCGTCACGCTCCTCGGCATCGCCCTGGGCATCACTCGCCTGCCCGAAGACAGCGTCTTTTCTTTCAGCCTGCCCCTGCCTACGGAAACCTTTCTGCAGATGGATCTCAAGGGTGCGCTGCACCACGGGCTTATCTCCATCATCTTCACCCTGACCATGGTAGACCTTTTCGACAACATGGGCGTGCTTATCGGCCTGGCGCAGAAGGCGGGCTTTGTGCGCAAGGACGGGCATATCGAAAATCTGGACCGCGCACTGATCACCGATTCCCTGGCCACCATGACCAGCGCGGCCCTGGGGGCCACCACGGCCACCAGCTATCTGGAAAGCGCTGCGGGCGTGGCTGAAGGCGGCCGCACCGGCCTTACGGCCGTGACCATTGCCGCGCTTTTCTTTCTGGCCTTGTTCGTCACGCCCCTGGTGGGCCTGGTGCCCGCCTACGCCACGGCCCCGGTGCTCATCATCGTGGGCGCGCTCATGATGCAGGAGGTGGGGCGCATCCATTTTGACGACTTTACTGTGGCCCTGCCCGCCTTTCTTACCATCATGAGCATGCCGCTTACCTTCAACATCGCCACGGGCTTCGGCTTCGGCTTCGTGAGCTGGGTGGGCATTAAGCTCCTGGCCGGACGCTTTCGGGACGTGAACCCAATGATGCTCATCATTGCCGGCTGCTTTGTGGTCAACTTTGCCCTGCGGCTCGGGTAGCGCGCCTTGCCTTTGCCCGGGCCTGCGGGCATACTAAGGCGTTTGACAAAAACTATTCATGAGGAATCCGCATGGCTACGCTGCTGCAATCGTCCGTACGCCCCAAAAAGCCGCTCTGGCGCGAGTATGGCGAGGCCCTTCTGGTGGCCCTGGTCCTGGCGCTGTTTATCCGCACCTTTATCGTGCAGGCCTTTAAGATCCCGTCCGAATCCATGCTTGAGACCCTACAGGTGGGCGACCACCTGCTGGCCAGCAAGTTCGCCTACGGCGTCAAGATTCCCTTCACCCACACCTATGTGTGGCGGGGGGACGACCCGCAAAAGGGCGACGTCATCATCTTTGAGTACCCCAATAACCCTAGCGTGGACTACATCAAGCGCATTATCGGCACGCCCGGCGACGTCATTGAAGTGCGCAACAAACAGCTTTACCGCAACGGCCAGCCAGTGCGCGAAAGCTATATCCGCTTTACCCAGCCCGGCATTGTGGAGCCCGTGCGGGACAACTTCGGCCCCGTCACCGTGCCGCCGGACAAATACTTCGTCATGGGCGACAACCGCGACAACTCCCGGGATTCCCGCTTCTGGGGCTTTGTGGACCGCGCCGCCATCCGGGCCAAGGCCTGGCGCATCTACTGGTCCTGGGGCGGGCTGAGCGACATCCGCTGGAGCCGCCTGGGGCAAAAAATTCAATAGGAGCGCGCATGGTGGTCCGGCTGCTGAGCGGCGGCGTGGAGGGCGTGGACGCCTACCCCGTGGAGCTGGAAGTGGACTGCGTGCGCCAGGGGCTGCCGGGCTTCACCATGGTGGGCCTGGCCGAAGCCGCCGTGCGCGAGGCCAAGGACCGCGTCTTCGCCGCGCTCCGCGCCGCCAATTTCCGCCTGCCGCCCGCCCGCATCACCGTCAACCTGGCTCCGGCCTGGCGGCGCAAAAACGGCGCTAACTACGATCTGCCCCTGGCCGTGGGTCTGCTGGCCGCCGCGGGCCTCCTGCCTGCGGAGCGCTGCACCGGCCTCTACCTGGCCGGGGAGCTTTCCCTCTCCGGCCAGATCCGCCCCGTAAGCGGCATCCTGCCCCTGGCCCTGCTGGCCCGCGCCCGCGGGGCGCGCGGCATCCTCGTCCCTCCCGGCAACAGCGCCGAAGCCGCCGTAGTGCGCGGCCTGGAGGTTTTTGCCCCGCGCGACCTCGCCCAGTGCGCCGCCTTCCTGGCCGGGGCCGAAACCCTGGAGCCCTTGTCCCCGCCCCCTGAGGGACAGCCCGCCCCGATCTGCGGCCTGGACTACGCCGAAGTCAAAGGACAGGAGGCCGCCAAGCGCGCCCTGGAGGTAGCCGCCGCAGGCGGGCACAACGTGCTGCTGCTGGGCCCCCCCGGCAGCGGCAAGACCATGCTGGCCCAGCGCCTGCCCACCATCCTCCCGCCCCTGAGCTTTGAAGAAGCCCTGGAAGTCACCAAAATCTACAGCGTGGCCGGCCTGCTGCCTCCGGACGCGGGCATCGTGCGCCAACGGCCTTTCCG
Source organism: Desulfovibrio legallii (assembly GCF_900102485.1). NCBI lineage: Bacteria > Pseudomonadati > Thermodesulfobacteriota > Desulfovibrionia > Desulfovibrionales > Desulfovibrionaceae > Desulfovibrio > Desulfovibrio legallii. Next base: position 74,319 of record NZ_FNBX01000005.1, read on the forward strand.
CGCGCCGCACCACACCATTTCGGACGTGGCCCTGGTGGGCGGCGGCAGCGTGCCCCGGCCCGGCGAAGTGAGCCTGGCCCACCGGGGCGTGCTCTTTCTGGACGAACTGCCAGAATTCCACAAAACCGCCCTGGAAGCCCTGCGCCAGCCCCTGGAAAACGGCACGGCGGCCATTGCCCGCGCCAGCCACCGCGTGGTCTTCCCCGCGGCCTGCATGCTGGTGGCGGCCATGAATCCCTGCCCCTGCGGCTACTACGGCGACCCCACCCACCAGTGCACCTGCCGCCCGGACCAGCGGGCCCGCTACCGCGCACGCCTCTCCGGCCCTCTGCTGGACCGCATCGACGTGCATGTGGAAGCGCCCGCCGTGGCCTATGCGGACTTCCGCGAGGCCAACAGCTCCGGGGCCGATTCAGCCGCCATGCGCCGCCGCGTGCTGGCCGCCCGGCAACGCCAGCGCCAACGCTACGGCCCTGAAGGCCCGCGCTGCAACGCCGAGCTCTCCGGCCGGCTGCTGGAACAACACTGCGCCCTGGACGCCGCAGGCCACGCCCTTATGGAAGGCGCGGTCAACCGCCTGGGCCTCTCGGCCCGCGCCTGCGCCCGCGTCCTGCGCATGGCCCGCACCATCGCCGACCTGGAAGCCGCCGACCGCATCACCCCGGACCACCTGGCCGAAGCCGTCTCCCTGCGCGTCCTGGACCGCGGGGGCGAATAAATTCCTGACGGCAACGAAAGCCAAAACCTTCCTCTGCTCAGGAGACGCGCAGAACGTCGCCTGAGCAAAGAAAAGGCGTTGCGGCCAGAGCCATGATGCGCGCCGCCTGTCGTCGGTATCTTTTGAGGTTCAGCATGTCAGAACGTGGAATAAGAGTTTCAGGGGGTGGGGGTGCGGGGGCCCTGCTTCAAAAGGCTTTTTCCCCCGCGGGCACCCTTGCTCCCGCCGCCCCCGCGCCGCTCACGCCCTCCGCCGCCTGCAGCTATCCTCGTGGACTGACGCAACCTGCGGGGGGGCTGCGCTTCGGGCTGGACGCGCTGCTGCTGGCGGCCTTTGTTGTGCGGCGGCTGCGGGCCTGGCCGGGGCGGCGCGGGCTCGCGGCCGTGGATCTGGGCTGCGGCTGCGGGGCGGCCCTGCTGGGCCTGGGGCTGGGCTCGCCGCGGGTGTGGGGGCTGGGCCTGGAGCGCGAGCCCGCCCTGGCGGCCGCCGCGGAAGAGAATATTGCCAGGCTGGGGCTGACGGCACGCATGCGCGCGCGCTGTCTGGAGCTGGAGGATGTTGCGGCCCTGCGGGCCCTGCGGGGGCCGGAAGGGCAACCGCTCTGCGCCCGTGCGGACGTGGTGCTGGCCAATCCGCCCTATGAGCAGGCCGGGCGGCCTTCGCCGGACCCGCTGCGGGAGCGGGCCCTGCGTTCCGACAACGGTGCGGCGCTGGAGGTTTTCTGCCGCGCCGCCGGGCTGCTGCTGCGGCACAAAGGGCATTTTTTCTGCTGTTATGACGCGCGGGCCCTGCCGCGGCTGTGCCAGGCCCTGCGCGCGGCGGGCCTGGGCCTGCGGCTGGCGCTGCCCGTGCGGGCGCGGCAAACGGACCCGGCCTGGCTGGTGCTGGCGGCGGCGCAGAAGGGCGCGGCGGACGATCTGCGCCTGGAAGCGCCGCTGACCCTGCACCGTGGGCCCGCGCCGACAAAACAAGGCCCGGCCGCAGGCAGGGGCGCAGACGCAAGGGCAGGGTGCAGCGGAACCGGATCCGAAGCCTCTGGGCCGGCCTGGACGGCGGCGGCCCGACGATTTTGCCCCTGGCTGGACCGGCAGGGGGATTTGGGATAAGGCTCAGGCATGACGTTTATTGCGGATCTGCACATCCATTCGCGCTTTTCACGGGCCACAAGCAAGGCGCTCACGCCCCGGCACCTGGCGGCCTGGGCGCGCTGCAAGGGCATTGACGTTCTGGGCACCGGCGATTTCACCCACCCCCAATGGCGGGCGGAACTGGCGGAACAGCTGGAACCGGACGCGGCCAGCGGCCTGTACCGACTGCGGAGCGCGCCGGAAGCCCTGGAGGGCCTGCCAGAAGACCTGGGCGCGGCAGGGGCGGGGCAGGGGCCGCTCTTTCTGCTCCAGACGGAAATCAGCTCCATCTACAAGCGCCTGGGGCAGGTGCGCAAAATCCACAACCTGGTCTTTGTGCCCACCCTGGAGGATGCGGAGCGCCTTTCCCTGCGCCTGGCGCAGATCGGCAACCTGGCCTCGGACGGTCGCCCCATCCTGGGTCTGGATTCGCGCGACCTGCTGGAAATTGTGCTGGAATGCGCGCCCGCCGGGGTCATGATCCCGGCGCACGTCTGGACGCCCTGGTTCGCGCTCTTCGGTTCCAAATCCGGCTTTGACCGGCTGGAAGACTGCTACGGCGACCTTTCCGACCATATCTTTGCGCTGGAAACGGGCCTTTCTTCCGATCCGGCCATGAACCGCATGGTCAGCGCCCTGGACGGCTACGCGCTCATTTCCAATTCCGACGCCCATTCCGGGGCCAACCTGGGGCGCGAGGCCAATCTTTTTGCGGGGCAGCCCTCCTATGCTGGCCTGTTTGCGGCCCTGCGCGCCGCCGCCCGGCGTCAGGACCAGGGCGGCCTTAGCTGCCGCTTCCTGGGCACGGTGGAATTTTATCCGGATGAAGGCAAATACCACCTGGACGGGCACCGCGCCTGCCATGTGGTGCTGGAGCCGCGCGAGGCGCGGGAACTGGGCGACATCTGCCCCGTGTGCGGCAAGCCGCTCACCGTGGGCGTGCTGCACCGCGTGCTGGATCTCGCCGACCGCGGGGCCCCGGCCAGGCTCACGCGCGAACCTGAGGCGCGCTCCGTCATCCCGCTGCCTGAGGTGCTGGGCGAAATTCTGGGCGTGGGCGCGGGCTCGCGCAAGGTGCGGGAGCGCTACGCCGCCCTGCTGCGCGCCCTGGGGCCGGAGCTGGACATCCTCTGCCGCCTGCCCGAAGCGGACCTGCGCGCCCACTGGGAACCCCTGGGCGAGGCCGTGGCCCGCATGCGCAGCGGCCGGGTTATTCGCCAGGGCGGCTATGACGGCGAATACGGCGTAGTGCGCGTCTTTTCGCCCGAAGAACTGACCGACCTGCGCGGCGGCGCGCTCCTGCCGGGCTTCAAGTCGACAAGCCGCAAACGCGCGGCGCGGACGGAAACCGCGGCCAGCGCCCCCACCCGCGCCCGTGAGGCCGGCGACGTGGCGCAGGCGACATCCGCACCGACGCGCTCGGACGCGCACACGCCGCCGACAGGCAAAGCCCACGGCATGGGGCAGGCAGAGCCCCTGTCTGGCCCCGCGGCCGCGCCCTTCGCCGCTGCAACGGCCGCGCGGCCCATGACCTTTTCCCCGGAGCAGACCGCCGCCCTGCGGGCCGGGCCGGAACCGACCCTGGTCCTGGCCGGCCCCGGCGCGGGCAAGACGCGCGTGCTGGTAGGCCGCCTGGCCTGGCTGGTGGAGCAGGGGGCCCGGCCACAGGATATCCTGGCCGTCACCTTCACCCGTCGGGCCGCCGGGGAGCTGCGCGAGCGTCTGGCCGCAGCCCTGCCGGACCTGCCTGCGCCGCCGCGCTGCGACACGCTGCACGGCCTAGCCTGGAGCCGTATGCGCGAGGAACTGGGCGCAGCGGCCCCCACCCTGCTGGGCGAGGACGCGGCCCTGGGGCTGTTCCGCGCCGCCAATCCGGAACTTACGGCCCGCGCGGCCCGCGAAATGTGGGCGGCCTGCAGCCTGGCGCGGGAAACGGGCGCCACAGCCCCGGCAAATACGGCCCTGGGCGCTCCCTTCGCCGCAGCGGCCCCCCCGCTGCCGGACCCGGCCACGGCCCTGGCCCGCTACACGGAACGAAAAAAAGCGGCCGGCCCCGGCTTCGTGGACTATGCCGACCTGCTGGAATGGTGGCTGGCACAGGCCCGGCAACTGCCGGAATCGCAAAAAACCGTCCACTTGCTGGTGGACGAAGTACAGGATCTTTCGCCCGTCCAGCTGGAGCTGCTCCGGGCGCTTCTGCCTGCCGACGGCCAGGGCTTTTTCGGCATAGGCGATCCGGACCAGGCCATCTACGGCTTTCGCGGCGTGGCCGGACAAAGCGAAGACAGCCTGCGGCGCATCTGGCCCGGCCTGCGCACGCGCCGCCTGGGGCGGAGCTACCGCGCCAGCCAGCGCGTGCTGGACATGGCCCAGGGCCTGCTGGGCGGCACGGGCCGCTGCGGCGCGCTCACGGCCGCGCAAAACCTTTCTGCGGAACTGCGTCTGTTCAGCGCGCCGGACGAAAAAGCCGAAGCCCGCTGGGTGGCCCAGCGCGTGCGCGCCCTCCTGGGAGCCACAGCCCACACCCTTATGGACCAGGCCAAAGCCGACGACATGGCCGGCCTGGCGGGCGCGCTCACGCCCGGCGACATTGCGGTGCTGGTGCGCCTTAAAGCGCAGATGCCGCCCCTGCGCGCCGCCCTGGAACAGGCCGGTGTGCCTTGCGCCACCCCGGCCGAAGACAGCTTCTGGCAGGATACGGCCTGCGCCCGGCTGCTGACTCTGCTGGCGACGCATTGCGGTTTTGCGGAATGGCCTGCGCCGGAAGACAGCGAGGCCGCAACGGCGGCGATATGGCCGTGGGACGCTGCGCCGCCAGCGCCGCAGGAAATGCGCGCCTGGCTTGGCGCGCAGCCCTGGGCCGGGGAACCCTGCCTGCAGGGCCGGGCCTGGCGGCAGCTCTGCCGCCTGTGGGGGCAGGCCGGTTCCTGGCCCGCCTTTTTCGCCCAACTGGCCTGGCTGCAGGAAGCCGAGCTTGTGCGGGGCAAGGCCGAGCAGGTGCAGATCCTGACCCTGCACGCATCCAAGGGCCTTGAATTTCAGGCGGTATTTCTTCCTGGCCTGGAGGACGGGCTGCTGCCCCTGCGCCGGGAACGCCTGATTACCGCGCCAGAAGGCTCCACGCCGGAGAAGCCCGGCCCCGCAAACGCAGCGCCGGGCCCATCCGCATCCGCCTGCGCCGCGCCTGCGATCCACAACGCCGCAGCGCCTGCGGGCGCGGAGGCCGCCCTGGCCGAAGAACGCCGCCTGCTCTATGTGGGCCTTACCCGCGCGGCCCGCATGCTCTGCGTCAGCCACTGCCGCCAGCGCGTCCTCTACGGCAAAACCCTGCGCCTGCCGCCCTCGCCCTTTCTGGCAGACATCCGCCGCTTCTGCCGCGCCAGCGCCCTTACCCCCCACCGCCGCCGTCTGCAGAGCCCCCTTTCCCTGCTGCCGGAGTAGGCTGCAGAAGACCATATGAGGATATGCGGGGGATGCCCCGTTCGCACCCGGAACGCAACCGCGCCCCGCGGTTTGACAGCGTCCGGCCCCGGAGCTATCAATGGAGGCCGTGCGCCGCGTTCGCGGCGGCATCAACCGCTTTTCCACAAGGACAGACCCATGACGGATATCGACCGCCAGATGGCCACCATCAAGCGTGGCGTGGCCGAACTTATCGACGAGGGCGAACTGCGCAAAAAACTGGCGCGCGGCACGCCCCTGCGCGTGAAGGTGGGTTTTGACCCCACCGCCCCGGACCTGCACCTGGGCCACACCGTGGTCATGCACAAGATGCGCCATTTTCAGGAGCTGGGCCACCAGGTCATCTTCCTCATCGGCGATTTCACCGGCCGCATCGGCGATCCCTCCGGCCGTTCCGAAACCCGCCCCCCCCTCACGGAAGAGCAGGTCATAGCCAATGCGGAGACCTACAAAAAACAGGTCTTCAAAATTCTGGATCCGGAAAAGACGGAAGTGGCCTTCAATGCCGCATGGCTGGGCGCCATGAACGCCGCGGACTTCATCCGCCTGGCCTCCTGCTGCACTGTGGCCCGCATGATGGAACGCGACGACTTTGAAAAACGCTTCCGCGAGCAGCGCCCCATCTCCATCCACGAATTTCTCTACCCCCTCTGCCAGGGCTACGATTCCGTGGCCCTCAAGGCTGACGTGGAAATGGGCGGCACGGACCAGAAGTTTAACCTGCTCATGGGCCGCACCCTGCAGGCCCACTACGGCCAGGAAAGCCAGTGCATCCTCACCATGCCCCTGCTGGAAGGCACGGACGGTGTGCGCAAGATGTCAAAATCCTACGGCAATTACATTGGCATCGACGAGGCCCCCGACCAGATTTTCGGCAAGGTCATGGCCATTTCCGATGATCTCATGTGGCGCTACTATGAGCTGCTCTCCAGCAAATCCCTGGAAAATATCGCCGCCCTTAAGGCTGACGTGGCCGCCGGGCGCGTCCACCCCAAGGCCGCCAAGGAAACCCTGGCCCACGAGATGGTCGCCCGCTACCACAGCCCCAAAGATGCGGACGAGGCCCAGCAGGGCTTCAACGCCGTGTTTGCCGGCGGCGGGGTGCCCGACGCCATGCCCGAACACGCCTGCGACAAGGGCGAAGCCAGCACCCCCCCAGCCTTCCTCGAAGCCGCCGGGCTGGTCAAAAGCCGCGGCGAAGCCAAGCGCCTGATCAAAGAAGGCGCGCTCTCCGTGGATGGTCAACGCTGCGACGACCCGCTCACCCCCTTCAGCCCCGGCGCCTACGTCGTCAAACTGGGCAAAAAGCGTTTCCTCAAACTGCTGGTGCGTTGAGCGGCAGACCGCCTTTTGCGGAGGGCCGAGGGACTTGCTGCTGCCAGCCCCCCGGCCCTCCACGCCCCCCATTTTTCAAAAGACCAGCTCCAGGTTGCCTGCGTTCCGAAAGCAGGGCCGCATGTGGAGGCGTAAGCGCAATTTATTTGCGCCGTTACGCGCCGAAACGAGCGTGCCGTAAACGTTGAGAATGCCTGTTCTCAACGTTAATCTGCTCTAAGCCCGTTTCATATCCTCTATGAGGCTGCGCAGGGCCTGGGCCTGGCGGGCCAGGTCGCCCACGGCCTGGGCGGACTGGCGCATGGCTGCGGCGGTTTCGGCGGCAATGCGGTTGACGTCTTCGATGGAGTGGTTGATTTCCTCGCTGGTGGCGGACTGTTCTTCGGCTGCAGCGGCTATGGACTGCACTTGCTGGGCTGTGGTTTCCACCAGGGCCACGATTTCCTGGAGGGCCTCGCCGGATTTCTGGGCCATAAGGGTGGTTTTGCCGATGCGTTCGGCCACCTGGGTCACGTTATCCACGTTCTGGCGCGTGCCAACCTGGATGTCGTGGATGGCGTCGCCCACCTGTTTGGTGGCGGTCATGGTTTTTTCGGCCAGCTTGCGCACTTCGTCGGCCACCACGGCAAAGCCGCGCCCGGCGTCGCCCGCACGGCGCGGCCTTTTGCCGCCGGGACGTGCTGTGCGCGACGGCAGAGCACACGCAATCGCTCCGGAGAAGCGACAGCGTGTGGGGATATGACAACCTATGCAAGAATATTGCCCAAACAACTTTGACGTTATAACCAGCTGTTTTGAAACAAAAAAAACCGCTGACTTCCGCTTCAGACAGGCTCCGCGTGTCACAAAAGAAAACACAGGGCGTTTTGCTTGTTCAATGTATGAGCACAGCGGGAACACAAGAGGAGGCAAGAGAAAGTAAAAGGCCCCTTGCGGGGCCTTTACTGTGGAGGCTGCTGCCGCCTGGTTGGAGGGACGGCATGGCTTGACGGCGCGTGGCGCGACTAGGCGTTGGCGGCCTTGAGCATTTCTTCCACCATAGAAAGCGTGGGGGTGGCGGTGGCGTCCAGCCCGCAGAGACCGCGCACGGCAAGCATGAGCATATCAAACTGCAGGGCCATTTCGCTGACGCCGTTGTCGATAATGCAGTTATCGCCGTGCATGCGCAGCTTATAGGCGTGACGGCTGCGCTCTTGCCCGCTGGAGCGGACAATGTAGTAGACCTGTTCGTTGTGATCGGTCACGTAGAGCTTCTGACGGGTGAGCATGCCAAGGCCTTCGTCGTACCACGAGCATTCGGAGAACAGACGACCGCGAAAGGTGAAATCGCAGCCATTGTCGTGTTTCAGACAAATGTCTTCCATGACTTTCCGCATCTGCATTCCATCCTCCGCGCTCTTCCGTCCGGTCCGGCACTGGCGGACGGTGCTGGCAGCAAGCTAGCACTGCAGCTCAAGCGTTGTCAATAACCGCAGCAAGCGAACAACAAGGGCGCAGGCGATCGGCGCGGGAATTTTTTTTACTCAACTGAAACAATTGATAATTTTTTTTGCCGCAGCACAGCCCGGCTTGCGGTAGCTTCCGGAATGGACCGAAGGGGCGGACCAACGACAAGTGCGCATTGCGGTCTTGTGGCAGCAGCTGCGCCGCCGGGCAGAAAAGGCGGATCAGGCCGCCCCACGGCCAACGCTGCCGCGTGCGCCCGCAAGCGCCGGGATGCCAGCGGCGCCCCCTGCTGCATGCCCCCTGTCGCACGGGGCTGCAGGGGTCAGCCGCCTATCCGCCCGCAAAGCCGCGGAAACGGCCGCATCACCCCCGCCCGCGCGGCCTGCGCCCGGCAAACAGGGCATAGGCCCGCGCCACGGGCGAGGCCGGGTCCATGCCCGCCAGGCGGTCGCCGCTGGGGCGGGGCAGGGGGACGCTGCGCCCCACGGGCCTGGTGCGCGAGGGCGGCAAGGGGGCTGCGGCCGCCACGTCCAGCCCGTCCTTGCCCAGCAGCAGAGAGACGCGCACGCTCTGAAACACGGGCGCTTCCATAAACGCATTGGCCCGCTCCAGCAGCTCCGGGCTCAGATAGTGCAGATCCTGCGCCAGCATGGCGTCTTCCGCGCCGACAAGCAGCAGATCCCGCCGGTGCCCCAGGGGCCGCGCCAGGGGGGCCAGATCCGGCCCCATGACGGCTTCCCAATGCTCCCACAGGCTTTGCAGACGCGCGCGCTGCGCCGCTGCGGCCGGGTCCAGCCCCAGCCCGGCAAACACCCCGGCCAGGGCCTCGCCCACGGGCACAGGCCCCGACGCCGCCGTGCGCTTACGCTTGCGGCGGGCCACCGGTACGCCCCCCTGGGCGGGATGCAAGGCCGCCCCATTGACTATATGCGTATATCTTGATATGTGCATCCATCTCACGGCTCCCCAGGCCCGCCTTACAGCCGCAGGCCGCGCAGCGGCCGGGCGCGCAGCCCGCGCGCAACCCCAACCCCTCCGGGACAACAGACATATGGACAATGGCACGGCCCTGCTCTGCTTCAAGGCGCTTTCCGATGAAACCCGTTTGCGGCTGGTGCATATCCTGCTGCATTATGAGCTTTCGGTCAACGAACTGGTCCACATTCTGGATATGGGCCAGTCGCGCGTGTCGCGCCATCTGAAGATCCTTACCGAAGCGGGGCTACTGGCCTCGCGCCGGGACGGGTTGTGGGTTTTTTACGCCGTGCCCAAGGCGGGCGAAAAGCACGATCTGCTGGGCGCCCTGCTGCGCTTTGTGCAGCCGGACGCCCACATGCGGGCGGACCTTGCCATGGCCGCCCAGATGCTGGAGGAACGCGCCCGCAAGACCCGCCAGTTTTTCAACGCCATTGCCGAAAACTGGGATGAGCTCAACAACGCGGTGCTGGGCGATTTTGATCTGCCGACAGCCGTCTGCGCCGCGGTGCCCCAGGGCTGCGGCACGGCCGTGGACCTGGGCTGCGGCACCGGGGCCGTGCTGGAGCGGCTGCTGCCCCTGGCCGGCGGGGTCATCGGCGTGGACGGCTCGGCCCGCATGCTGGAAATCTGCCGCCGCCGCTTTTCCCCGCAGGATCTGGCGGCGGAGCGCGTTTCCCTGCGCATTGGCGACCTGAGCCACCTGCCCCTGCGCGACCACGAGGCGGACTTTGCCTGCATCAACCTTGTGCTGCACCACCTTTCACAGCCCGCCGAAGCTCTGGACGAGATCCGGCGCATCCTGCCCCCAGGGGGACGGCTGTTTGTGGCGGATTTTCTGCGCCACACGGATGAAGCCATGCGCAACCGTTACGGCGACCGCTGGCTGGGCTTTGCCGAGGACGCCCTGACCGCCGACCTGCGCAAAGCGGGCTTTGCCCTCCAGAGCACGGTCCGCAAGCCCGTAGGCCGGGGCCTGACCCTGCTGCTGCTGCAGGCGACGGCAACAGAAGGCCCCGCGCACTGACAACCAACACGCACAAGCAACTTCCCATGGAGGAGATTGTTATGACCAAAGCACTGGATTTGACCCTGAAGCACAAAGTGGCGGACATGAGCCTGGCGGCCTTCGGCGGCAAAGAGATGCAGCTTTCCGAGCGGGAAATGCCCGGCCTTATGGAATGCATCAAAAAGTACGGGCCGTCCAAGCCCCTCAAGGGCTTCAAAATCACGGGTTCCCTGCACATGACCATTCAAACGGCCATGCTCATCAAAACCCTGCACGCCCTGGGCGCGGACATCCGCTGGGCCTCCTGCAACATCTTTTCCACCCAGGACCACGCCGCCGCCGCCGTGGTGGAGCAGGGCCTGGCCAAGGTCTTCGCCTGGAAGGGCGAAAGCCTTGAAGATTACTGGTGGTGCACGGAAATGGCCCTCACCTGGCCCGACGGCAGCGGCCCGGACCTCATTGTGGACGACGGCGGCGACGCCACCCTCTTCATCCACACCGGCGTGCAGGCCGAGGACACCCCCTCCCTGCTGGACCAAAAAGCCGAAAGCAAAGAATTTCAGTGCGTGCTGGACCGCCTGAAGCTGCGGCAGAAGGACGATCCGCAGCACTGGCACAAGGCGGCCGCCAAGGTGCGCGGCGTCTCCGAGGAGACCACCACCGGCGTGCACCGGCTTTACCAGCTGGCCGCCGCGGGCAAGCTGCTCTTCCCGGCCATCAACGTCAACGATTCGGTAACCAAATCCAAATTCGACAACCTCTACGGCTGCCGGGAATCCCTGGCTGACGGCATCAAGCGCGCCACGGACGTCATGGTGGCCGGCAAGGTGGTGGTGGTCTGCGGCTATGGCGATGTGGGCAAAGGCTGCGCCCAGTCCATGCGCGGCTTCGGCGCGCGCGTGCTGGTGACGGAAGTCGACCCCATCTGCGCCCTGCAGGCCGCCATGGAAGGCTATGAAGTCACCACTATTGAGGAGGCCCTGCCCTACGGCGATATTTACGTCACCTGCACGGGCAACTACCACGTCATCACCGGCAAGCACATGGAAGGCATGAAGGACGAAGCCATTGTCTGCAATATCGGCCACTTCGACAATGAAATCGAAATGACCTACCTGGAGAACACCCCCGGCGTCGTCAAGACCAACATCAAGCCCCAGGTGGACAAGTGGGCCCTCAAATCCGGCCGCAGCATCCTGATCCTGGCCGAAGGGCGGCTGGTGAACCTGGGCTGCGCCACGGGCCACGCCAGCTTTGTCATGTCCAACAGCTTCACCAACCAGACCCTGGCCCAGCTGAAGCTGGCCGCCGAAAAGCTGGAAAACAAGGTCTACACCCTGCCCAAGCAACTGGATGAAGAGGTGGCCCGCCTGCACCTGGCCCGCCTGGGCGTCAAGCTCACCACCCTGACGCAGGAGCAGGCCGACTACATCGGCGTGCCCGTGGAAGGGCCGTACAAAAGCGAAATGTACCGCTATTGATCCTGCGTATCCGGTAAGATGGGGGCGGCCGCCCCCATCTGCGCCAAGGCCCGCTTCGGGCCGGGATGCATTTCCCCGGCCGGAGCGGGCCTTGTATCTGCCAAGCGCGGCGTGCGAGCTCAGCCGCGCCGACGGACGAGGAGCCATATACGGTTTCTGATAACGCCCCGGCAGATCAAGCATGCGCTGCCCGCGGGCGGTGGGGCTGGCCCCGTCTGCACCTGCCTCGGCAGCGCCGCGCCAAGGCCGCCGCGCCCCGCTACGCCGCGCGTTTGGGCGGCCGCAGCATGCCCTCCCGGATGATGAAGGCCACCACCGCCTCCACCCCCGCGCCGGAGAGCAGCTCCGTCAGCACATAGGGCCGCTGCCCGCGCATTCTGCGCGTATCCCGCTCCATAACGTCCAGCGAAGCGTGCACCATGGGGGCCAGGTCCACCTTGTTGATGATCAGCAGGTCGGACTTGGTGATGCCCGGCCCGCCCTTGCGGGGAATTTTGTCCCCGCCGCTTACGTCGATGACGTAGAGGGTCAGGTCCGCCAGCTCCGGACTGAAGGTGGCCGAAAGGTTGTCCCCGCCGCTCTCCACCAGCACCAGCTCCAGGCCGGGATGGCGGCGCTGCAGCTCCTCAATGGCCTGAATGTTCATGGAGGCGTCCTCGCGGATGGCCGTGTGCGGGCAGCCGCCCGTTTCCACGCCGATGATGCGGTCGGCCTCCAGGGCGTTGTGCCGCAGCAGAAATTCCGCGTCCTCGCGGGTATAAATGTCATTGGTGACCACGGCCATGTCGTAGTCTTTGCGCATCCGCAGGCAGAGGTGGCGGAGGAGGGCGGTTTTGCCCGAACCCACCGGGCCGCCCACGCCCACGCGCAGGCAGGGTCTTGCAGTCATGGTTTCAGCTCCTGAACAAACGTGAATACTGCCGCTCGTGCGCGGCGCTGCACAGGGCCAGCCCCGGCAGGGAGGCCCCCACTGCCGCGTCGTCCAAGGCCGCGGCCCGCGCCGCTTCCTGCGGCAGCAGGGGCAAAAATTCCAGCAAGGTCTTCTGCGCGGCCGTCTGGCCCAGAGGCACGGTTTTACAGGCTACGGCGGTCTGGTTCTGCAGCCAGCTCCAGGCATAGGCGCAGGCCGCGTTCCGCCCCCAGCGCGCCGCGCGCTCCGGCCTGGGAAACGCACCCGCAGCCCGCACCTGCAGCAAAGCCGCCGCCACGGCAAAACAGGCCGTATAGCCCGTCTCTTCGGGCAAAGCCACCAGCGGCGGCCACACCCGCAACGGGGCAGGCGTGTCCCGCGCTGGCGGGCATCCCGACGGCAGCAGACCCGTATCCGTCAGCAGCCGCCGCAGGGCCCGGCCCATCTGCGCTTCCTCCTGCCAGAGCTCCGCGCTTTCGCGGCCGGCCAGCACCCGGTCGTTCCAAAAGGCCAGCCCCGCCGCGTCCCCGGCCAGCGCCGCCCGGTGCAGCCGCAGCAGCAGCGGCAGATCGTTGCGGGCAAGGCCGTAGCGCAGCACGCCCTTGAGCCACCGCCCCAGGCCCGCCGCGTCGCGCACCAGGCCCAGCTCCACGGCGGACTCCAGCCCCTGAGACCAGGCAAAGCCGCCCACAGGCAAGGTCTGCCCGGCCAGATAGAGCAGCGGCAGCAGGGCAGGATCCGGCCCGGCCCACGCGCCCGCCGCCTCCGCGGCCGGATCGGCTTCAGGCATGGCTGTGGCGCCCGCCATAGGCCCCGCCCTCCGGCACAAAGGCCGCCTCTTCCCGCCGCAGGCGCAGGCCCAGGCTTTCCGCCAGCTCCTCCAGCACATGGTCCGGCGTAAAGCGCAGCCACTTGTGCCCCAGCTGCAGGGGCGCGTGGCGGTTGCCCAGATGGTAGCAGGCCCGCGCCAGGGTTTCCCAGTTGGGGGCCACGGCCGTCACCACCGGCTCCGCGGCATTGCGCACCACGGCCAGCGTTTCGCCCGCGCGCAGCACGTCCCCTTCCTGCAGCACCTGCCCCCGCTGCAGAAACAGCCCCGCCTCCTGGCCGCTGTCCAGCCGGAGCCGCTGTCGGCACTTGCCGCGCTGCTCATAGGTCAGCGTAACCTGCTCCGTGGGCTGCAGATCTTCCCGGTGGCCCAGATTCTCTGTAAACTCCAGCATGGAAGCGCTCCTTCAGTGGGATTGTTTCCTTCAAAAGCATTTCTTCCTCAGGCTGTGCGACGGGCGTACCCCGGCCTGGGGCAACCTGCGAACGCGCGCCCTCTCTGTCATCCCTGCCGCTGCCCCCCAGAGCGGCTTACCTTTGAGAATATGTATTCTCAAAGGTTACGGCACGCTCGTTTCTGCACTTAACAGCGCAAATGCATTGCGCTTACGCCGCAACAACCGGCGTCTGCTCACGCAGCCGCAGGGCATTGCAAGGTTGCAATGCCCTAAAACAGAAAATAGCGCTGCGCCATGGGCAGAACCTCCGCCGGAGGGCAGGTCAGGATTTCGCCGTCGGCGCGCACTTCATAGGTCTGCGGATCCACGGACAAGGCCGGGGTGGCGCTGTTGAGGAGCATATCGCTCTTGCGCAGGGCGCGCGTGCCCCGGCAGGCCGAAAGCCCGCGCAGCAGGCCCAGCTCGCGCAGCCGTCCTTCCCCGCCGTTCTCCATAAAGGCGCGGGAAACAAAGCTCAGGCTGGCCGCGGCCGCCGCCTGCCCCAGGGCCCCGAACATGGGGCGGCTGTGCATGGGCTGGGGCGTGGGGATGGAGGCGTTGGCGTCGCCCATGGGGGCGCAGGCTATCTGCCCGCCCTTGATCACCAACAAAGGCTTGACCCCGAAAAAGGCCGGCTTCCAGAGCACCAGATCCGCCAGCAGACCCGGCGCCACGGAACCCACGGCGTGGGCCAGGCCGTGCGCAATGGCCGGATTGCAGGTGTATTTGGCCAGGTAGCGCCGCACGCGGAAGTTATCGTTGCCGTGATCCTTGTCTTCCGGCAGGGGGCCGCGCTGCACCTTCATCTTGTGGGCCGTCTGCCAGGTGCGGATGATGACCTCGCCCACCCGCCCCATGGCCTGGGAATCCGAAGAAATCATGGAAATGACGCCCATATCCTGCAGAATGTCCTCCGCGGCAATGGTTTCGCGCCGGATCCGCGAATCCGCAAAGGCGGCGTCCTCCGGCAGGGAGGGATTGAGGTGGTGGCAGACCATGAGCATGTCCAGGTGCTCGTCCACGGTGTTCACCGTATAGGGCCTGGTGGGATTGGTGGACGAGGGCAGCACGTTGGGCAGGGAGCAGGCCCGCAGGATATCCGGCGCATGCCCGCCGCCCGCGCCCTCCGTATGGTAGGTGTGGATGGTGCGGCCCCGGAAGGCGGCCAGGGTGTCCTCCACAAAGCCCGCTTCATTGAGCGTGTCCGTGTGGATGGCCACCTGCACGTCGTACTCGTCGGCCACGCTCAGGCAGTTGTCGATGGCCGCCGGGGTGCTGCCCCAGTCCTCGTGCAGCTTGAGGCCGCAGGCCCCGGCCTCCAGTTGTTCGCGCAGGGCCTCGGGCAGGGCGGCATTGCCCTTGCCCAGAAAGCCGAAATTCATGGGCAGCAGGTCTGTGGCGGCCAGCATGCGCTCCAGATGCCAGGGCCCGGGCGAGCAGGTGGTGGCGTTGGTGCCCGTGGCCGGGCCCGTGCCGCCGCCCAGCATGGTGGTAATGCCGCTGGCCAGCGCCTCCTCCACCTGCTGCGGGCAGATAAAGTGCACGTGCGCGTCCATGCCCCCCGCCGTGAGCAGGCAGCCCTCCCCGGCAATGATCTCCGTGCCGGGGCCGATGATCACGTCCACGTCCGGCTGCACGTCCGGATTGCCCGCCTTGCCGATGCCGGCAATGCGCCCGTCCCGGATGCCCAGATCCGCCTTGATCACGCCCAGGGCCGCGTCCAGAATGACGGCGTTGGTGATGACCGTATCCATGGCCCCTTCAGCGTTGCCGCGCTGGCTCTGGCCCATGCCGTCGCGGATAACCTTGCCCCCGCCGAAGCAGACTTCCTCGCCGGGCACCGTGTGGTCGCGCTCCACCTCAATCCACAGATCCGTGTCCGCCAGGCGGATGCGGTCCCCCGTAGTGGGGCCGTACAGCTCGGCGTACTGACTTCTGGGTATGCGGATCATGCCTGCTCCTCCCCGGCCGCGTCCTCCAGCGGCCCCATGATTTGCCCCCGAAAGCCGTACACCCGCCGCAGGCCGCCATAGGGGATCAGGCGCACCGTGCGCTTCTGGCCCGGCTCCAGCCGCACAGCCGTGCCGGCGGGAATGTCCAGCCGCATGCCGCGCGCCTTCTCACGCTCAAAAACCAGCGCGGGGTTGACCTCAAAAAAATGGTAGTGCGAACCCACCTGAATGGGCCTGTCGCCCGTATTGGCCACCTCCAGCACCACCTCGCGCCCCGCGGACGCGGCGTTGCAGACTACCTCGTCCGCCGCCAACACATATTCGCCAGGGATCATTGCACCCTCTCCTTGCTACAAAATGGGATCGTGCACGGTGACCAGCTTGGTGCCGTCGGGAAACGTGGCTTCCACCTGCACCTCCCGAACCATCTCAGGCACGCCTTCCATCACGTCCTCGCGGCTGAGCAGGTTGCGGCACGAACCCATAAGCTCGGCCACGCTCCTGCCGTCCCGCGCGCCCTCCAGCACCGCCATGCTGATGTAGGCCACCGCCTCAGGATAATTGAGCCGGAGGCCGCGCGCCTTGCGCCGCTCCGCCAGCAGCCCGGCCGTGAACAGCAAAAGTTTGTCCTTCTCTCTGGGCAGCAGTTCCATAACGCCTCCTTGACGGGAGAGTTTTGTTATTTTTCGTTTTTTTGTGGGGGCGGGGGAACTTTTGTGGACAAAAGTTCCCCCGCCCCCACACCCCCACCCCTTCAAAAAACTTTTTCCTCTCGGGCAACGCGCCGGGCGTACCCTGGCCGGGTGGGGAAGAAATCAGAACGCTCCGGCCCAGACGCGCGGCGGGCAGGGCGCGCGGCCCGCCAGCACCGGGCGGAGCAGGGCCCAGGCCTGAAAAAACAGCCGCCGCGCCGCCTCCATATCCGGCCCCAGGTAGCGCAACAGCAGCACGCCCTGGCGCAGGGTGGCCCCGGCCCGCCCCGACGCCGGGGTCAGCGCGGCGGCAAAACCGGGACCGGGCCGGCCGTCGGCGGTTTGGGGCGTGCAGGGGTTTTCCGGGGTCAGCCCTGCCTGCAATCGGGCGCAGACCGCCGCCAGCGCCTCCTGGTCCGGGCCGGGGCCGCCATCCGCCCCCGCCCGTCCCACGGCGAACAGTGTGGCGCACACGGCCTGGCCCTGCAGGCCGAAGGGGCCGTGCTGCAGGTCTTCTCCGGCCGTCAGGTCCAGCGCCTCATGCAGCAGGGGGCGTCCCCCGCGCCAAAGGCTCAGGCGCTGCCGCAGGCGACCGCGCGTAAACATTTCCCCGGCTGCCGCGCGCCCCAGGCAAAGAGCCTCCCAGCCCAGGCAGCGGGCCGCGGCGTCCAGCGCAATATCCGTCGACAGCTCGGCCCGCGCGCCGTCGTAAACGATGGTCTCGCGCGGGAGCCACTCCAGCAGGCCGCCGCGCACCCGCAAGGTCGCGCGCTGGGCATGGGGCACCTGGCAGGCGTCGGCGGCGTAACACTTGGTGGCCGAGGGCGCGGTGAGCAGGGCGTGGGCCCCCGGCGCCACCAGGGCCGTGATGCTGAGCTCGTCGCCGCTCACCAGCCCCCCCGGCGGGTGCAGCAGGCAGCAGTGGCAGGGTTCGGCCAGACCTGTTTGCGGCAGCGGCCCTTCCGGGTAAAAGGGCCGCTGCACGCGCAGAGGGCCGTGAAAAGCCATTTCGGTAAGCACGCTGCGGGCCTGGCGCACGCTGAAGGTCAGATCCAGCCCGGCGCTCCAGCGCCGATCGGGCCCAAAGGCGTGGCCGCTGCCGTCCGGCGTTCCGGGCGCGACGGCGCGGCAGACGGCGGACGCGGGGGGGAGGGGAGAGCGCACGACGTGGCCTCAGACGCTCAGGAACGCCTTGACGGTAGCCGCGTCCAGGCCCTGCATGCTCCCCTGGGCCACAATGTGGCCGCGGTCCATAATCATGTAGGCGTCGGCCATGCGCCGGGCAAAGGGCACCTTTTGCTCCACCAGCAGCACTGTAAGGCCCATCTCCGCATTGAGCCGCCGGATGGTTTCGGCGATGTCACGCACAATATTGGGCTGAATGCCCTCGGTGGGCTCGTCCAGAATAAGCAGGCGCGGCTCCAGGACCAGGGCCCTGGCAATGGCCAGCTGCTGCTGCTGGCCGCCGGAAAGATCGCCCCCCCGGCGGTGGAGCATCTCGCCCAGTACCGGAAAAAAGTCGAAAATGAAGGACGGGATGCTGCGCAGCCCGTCCCGGCGCATGGGCAGAGAAAGCTCCATGTTTTCCCGCACGGTAAGCAAGGGGAAAATTTGGCGGCCCTGAGGCACATAACCTATGCCCAGGGCCGCGCGGCGCTCCACAGGCAGCGGGAGCAAGTCCTTCCCTTCCAGGAAAATATGACCGGAGCGCGCGGGCAGTACGCCCATGATGCACTGCAAAAGCGTGGTCTTGCCCACGCCGTTGCGCCCCATGAGGCAGGCGCAGGAACCGGCCGCCACCTCCAGATTCACGTCCCGCAGGATGTGGCTGGAGCCGTAATATTGATTAAGTCCTTCTATCTGCAGCATGGCTATTACTCCAAGGGTTCGCCCAGGTAGGCCTCTACCACGGCGGGGTGGTTCTGCATGGCTTCCATGCTGCCCTCGGCCAGTACGCTGCCCTGGTGCAGCACCGTGACCTTGTGGGCAATGGCCCGGACAAACTCCATGTCGTGTTCCACCACCATGATGCTCTGCTTGCCTTCCAGCTCGTGCAGGAGCTCAATGGTGCGGTCCATTTCTTCCGGGGTCATGCCCGCCACGGGTTCGTCCAGGAGGAGCAGCCGAGGCTTCTGCATAAGCAGCATGCCGATTTCCAGCCACTGCTTCTGCCCGTGGGAAAGGCTGCCCGCAGGCGTGCGGGCCTGCTCCGTAAGGCGGATGCGGGTGAGCACTTCCTCCAGATGGTCGCGCTGCTCGCCGCTGAGCCGCGCGAGGAATGCGCCCCAGACGCTCTTGCGCCCCGCCAGGGCCAGCTCCAGGTTCTGCGCCACGGTAAGGGCCGCAAAAACCGAAGGCTTCTGGAATTTGCGTCCGATGCCCGCCTGGGCAATGGACACCTCGTCCATCTGGAGCAGATTGCAGTCCCTGCCGAACCAGGCCGTGCCCGCATCGGGCCGGGTTTTGCCCGTGATGACGTCCATCATGGTGGTCTTGCCCGCGCCGTTGGGGCCGATGACGCAGCGCAGCTCCCCTTCGTCCACATAAAAAGTGAGGTCGTTGAGGGCCTTGAAGCCATCAAAGCTCACGCTGATGCGCTCCAGGTACAGGGCGATGCGCGGCTTTTCCAGCATGGCGCGCGGGGGTTGCACGCGCGCCTTGAGCGGGCGTTTGTCAAAAGGGGCGTGGCTGGCCTCATAGGCCCTGGCCGCCGCAGCCACCTCTTCCAGGCTGCGGCCCTGCAAATAATCTCGTGTCGGTTTCATGCCGCGCCTCCCTGGCCTGTTGCGCCGGTGGGGGAAAGGGGTTCAGGCGCGTGGCGGCGCAGCCGGGCGCGCACCTGTGCCGGCAGGCCCGCAAGCCCCTGAGGCAGAAACACGGTGACCAGCACAAACAGCCCGCCCAGGGCGAACAGCCAGACCTCCGGCAACACGCCCGTAAACCAGGTTTTGAAGGCGTTGACCGCAATGGCCCCCAGCACCGCGCCGTACAGCCGCCCCCGGCCGCCCAGGGCCACCCAGACCACAACCTCAATGGAGTTGAGGGGCGAGAACTCGCCGGGATTGATGATGCCCACCTGCGGCACATAGAGCGCGCCGCCCACGCCCGCCAACACGGCGGAAAGGGCAAATACGGCCACCTGAAAGCGCTCTACCCGGTAGCCCAGAAAGCGCGTGCGGTCCTCGGCGTCGCGGATGGCCACGCAGACCCGCCCCAGGCGCGAGGCCGTCACGGCCCGGCACAGGCAGTAGGCCGCCATCAGGGCCAACGCCGAACAGGCGAAGAGCGCCGTGCGCATGCCGTCGGTCTGGATGTCAAAGCCCAGCAGGGACTTGAAGTCCGTAAGGCCGTTGTTGCCGCCGAAGCCCATCTCGTTGCGGAAAAAGGCCAGCATGAGGGCGTAGGTCATGGCCTGGCTCATGATGGAGAAATAGACCCCGGAAACGCGCGAACCAAAGGCCAGCCTGCCGAAAACATAGGCCAGCAGGCCGGGCAGCGCAATGACCAGAAGCGCCGCCACAAGAAAATATTCGCTGCCGGTCCAGAACCAGGGCAGATCCTTCCAGTTGAGAAAGACCATAAAGTCCGGCAGATCCGGGTTGCCGTACACGCCGCGCGCCCCGATCTGGCGCATGAGATACATGCCGAAAGCGTAGCCGCCCAGGGCGAAAAAGGCCCCGTGCCCCAGGCTGAGCACGCCCATGTAGCCCCAGATGAGATCCACGGAAAGGGCCAGCAGGGCGTAGGTCAGGTACTTGCCCAGCAGGGTGACCATATAGCCCGGCACATGCAGGGCGCTGCCCTGGGGCAGCAGGCTGCCGCCGCAGACCGCCAGGGCAAAAAGCGCGGTGAGCAGCAGGAACGTGCGGGTAGAGCGGTTGAACAGGCCTTCGCGGGGCAGGGGATCCTGCGGGGCCGCGGGGGCGACGGTGACGCTCAGAGAAGAAGCAAGCGCGCCCATATCAGGCCTCCACCGCCCGGCCCTTCTGCGGGAAGAGCCCGCGCGGCCGCTTCTGGATGAACAGGATAAGACAGACCAGGATGATAATTTTGGAGAGCATGGCCCCGCTCGCAGGTTCCAGGAATTTGTTGGCCACGCCCAGGGCCAGGCCCCCCGTCAGCGTGCCCCAGAGGTTGCCCACCCCGCCGAAGACCACCACCATGAAGGAATCGATGATGTAGCCCTGCCCCAGATTGGGGCCCACATTGGAAACCTGGCTCAGGGCCACGCCAGCCATGCCGGCCACGCCGGAACCCAGGCCGAAGGTCAGGGCATCCACCCGCGCGGCGCGCACGCCCATGCAGCGGGCGATGGGCCGGTTCTGCGAAACAGCGCGCACTTCCAGCCCCAGCCGGGTGCGGTGCATAGCCGCGTGGATGCAGGCAAAAACGCCCAGGCAGAAGAACATGATATAGACCCGGTTGCAGGTCAGGGCAAAGTGCGGGGTAAGCTGCCACACGCCGCTCATGAAGTCCGGAGTCTGCACCGCCCGGTTGAGGGGCGAAAACACGCTGCGCACGGCCTGCTGCAACACCAGGCTCACGCCGAAGGTGGCCAGCAGGGTTTCCAGGGGGCGCCCGTAGAGGAAGCGGATGACCGTGCGCTCCAGCAGCACGCCCATGCCCCCGCTGACCAGCAGGGCCGCGGGCACGGCCAGCAGCAGGGCCAGGCCGGGGCTGCCCGGCAGGAGCTGCTGCATGCCCCAGGCCGTGTAGGCCCCCAGCATGATGAACTCGCCGTGGGCCATATTGATGACGCCCATGACGCCAAAGGTGATGGCCAGGCCAATGGCCGCCAGCACCAGAATGGAGCCCAGGCTCAGGCCGAAGAAGAGCATTTCAAAAAATCCGCCCCACTGGGCGGCCACGCGCTGGCCGTAGAGGGCCTCCTGCGCCGCCTTGGCCACGGCCGGGTCCGCATGTTCCGCCAGGCTGCCGAGCGCGTTGATCGCCGTGGGCGCGCCGCTGGCATCCAGGGCCGCCACGGCCCGGAGCAGATCGGCGGGTGCGGCGGCTTGATCCGCCGCCGTCAGCAGGGCCAGGGCGGCCTCCAGGCTGGCGCGGGTGGGCGCGTCTTTTTCTGCGGCCAGCAGGGCCTGCAGGGCCGGGGCCTTGAGGGGCGGGACGGCGTTTTCCATCAGCGCGGCCGCGGCCGCGCGGCGGCGCTGCACGTCGGGCGAGGTGAGGGACCGGGCGTTGAGCAGATCCGTCATGCGCTGGCGCTGGCGGTTGCTGGTGCCCACGCGGCGCAGGCCCTCAGCGGGGCGGGGGGCGGCTTCCGGCGCGAGCAGGGGCCGGGCGGCCTCGCCCTCGGCCACAAAAAGCTCGCCGCTTTCCGGCGCCGCCAGCAGGCGGCCGTGGAGCAGGGCGCGCAGCAGGCGGTCCTGCAGGTCCAGGGGCAGCGCGCCCAGCAGATCCAGCGCCTTGTCGCGGTCCATGACCTTGGGGCTCGTCAGAGCGCGGACCAGGTCCGGCGGCAGGGCGGCGGCAGCGGGGGAGAGGTGCGGCGCCGGAGCCGCGACGGGAGTCGACGCCGCGGCTCCGGCCTCCGCGTCCGCCGCCAGGGCGGACGGCGGCATGGCCAGGGGCAGACCGCACAGGGTGAGAAAAAGGAAGAACAGCACCGCGCGCATAAACATATCCTTGTCCCGGGGGGGTCGTCCGGCACGGGGCCGGAGGGGACGCCGAAGGGGAAGCCGGGGGCCGACGCGGGTCGGGGTCGGCCCCCGGGTTGCGGGTTGGAGGCTCTATGAGCTTTGGGCCTGCGGCCTTACTTGGAAGCGCCGCCGCACTGTTTGGTCTTCACGTTGTAGTTGCCGCAGTTGATGGGGTCGGTCCAGTCCGCCTCCAGGTCTTTGGAACCGGGCAGGTAGTCGGACCAGGCGTCGCCGGGCACCACCTTGGGCGTTTCCCAGACCACCTGGAACTGGCCGTCGGCCTGGATTTCGCCGATCAACACGGGCTTGGTGAGGTGGTGGTTGGGCAGCACCTTGGCCATGCCGCCGGTGAGGTTGGGGGTTTCCAGCCCCACGATGGCCTTAAGCACCTTGTTCACGTCCGTGCTCTTGGCCTTCTCCACGGCTTTGACCCAGAGGTTGAAGCCGATGTAGTGGGCTTCCATGGGGTCGTTGGTCACGCGCTTGTTGTCTTTGATGTAGGCGTGCCACTTCTTGATAAATTCCTTGTTGGCGGGCGTGTCCACGCTCATGAAGTAGTTCCAGGCCGCCAGGTGGCCCACCAGGGGTTTGGTGTCGATGCCCGAAAGCTCCTCCTCGCCCACGGAGAAAGCCATGACCGGAATGTCCGCGGCGGAAACGCCCTGGTTGGCCAGCTCTTTATAGAAGGGCACGTTGGCGTCGCCGTTGAGGGTGGAGACCACGGCCGTCTTTTTGCCGGCGCTGCCGAACTTTTTGATCTCCGCCACGATGGACTGCCAGTCTGAATGACCGAAGGGCGTGTAGTTGATGAGGATGTCTTCCTTCTTCACGCCCTTGGAGGTCAGGTAGGCTTCCAGAATCTTGTTGGCCGTGCGGGGGAAGACGTAGTCCGTGCCGGCCAGCACCCAGCGCTTCACGCCGAGGTCGTTCATCAGATAATCCACGGCGGGGATGGCCTGCTGGTTGGGCGCGGCGCCCGTGTAGATGACGTTGCGCGAGGATTCCTCGCCCTCATACTGCACGGGGTAGAAGAGCAGACCGTTGAGCTCCTCAAACACGGGCAGCACGGACTTGCGCGAAACAGAGGTCCAGCAGCCGAAAACCACGGCCACTTTGTCCTTGCTCAGCAGCTCGCGGGCTTTTTCTGCAAACAGGGGCCAGTTGGAGGCGGGGTCCACCACCACGGGCTCCAGCTTTTTGCCCAGCAGGCCGCCTTTTTTGTTCTGCTCGTCGATGAGCATGAGCATGGCGTCCTTGAGCGTGGTTTCGCTGATGGCCATGGTGCCGGAAAGCGAGTGCAGAATGCCCACCTTGATGGTATCTGCGGCGCGCGCGCCGGCAGCGCTGCAGAGCGTCAGGGCAAGCGCCAGCATTGCCAACATTTTTTTAACCATTGTTTTCCTCCTGGGAACACGGGGTGTACGCGCCCGGCCCCCATGGGTCGCGGTGCGCCGATGCGCTTTTTAAGCAAGCCGCATGCCAAGTCGGAAAATATCATATCCATCTGTTTTTAATATATAAAAATATTGCTCCAGATTTTTTTTAATACAAAATTGTATTTCTACCCCCAAAGCAAAACAATTTTATCTTGCGCGCCACAAACTGCGCGTCCCGCACCGTTGGCAACGGCACGGGACGCGACAGCACGGCTTGGCGAAAAAGGGCGGTGACGCGCCCGCTAGAGCAGATTGACTTTGAGAATATGCATTCTCAAAGTTCAGGGCACGCCCGTTTCGGCGCTTAACAGCGCAAATAAATTGCGCTTACGCCTCCACAGCGGGCGTCTGCTCACGAGCCGCCAGGGCATTTCAAAGTTGAAATGCCCTATTTGTGCAGCTTCTGGGCGATGAGCTCGCGGATGATGGTGCTGAGGCCGGGCAGATCGGGCTTGGAGACCTGCTTGTCCGCCCCCACCTTGACCCCCTTGGCGTAGAGGGCCTCAGTGATGAGGGACGAGAACAGAATAACCGGCAGGTTGTGCATGCCCGGGGCTTCCTTGATTTTGGCCGTAAGCATGTGCCCGTCCATTTCGGGCATTTCTATGTCCGAGACCACCAGGTGGACCAGGTCGGTAAGCTCCTTGCCCTGCGCCTGAGCCTCGGCCTGGGTTTTCTGCAGAAATTCCCAGGCCTCGCGGCCGCTGCCCACAGCCGTGACCTGAAAGCCGGATTTTTCCAGCGAGGAACGGATGATGTGCCGGAGGGAGCTGGAGTCGTCCGCCACCAGCAGATGGAACTGCCCGGCCCCTTCCACGGGGCTGCTGTCCAGCTCCACCTTGGACATGTCCAGGCTGCTGTCCAGATTGGCCAGGATCTTTTCCATATCCAGAATAAAGAGCACGCGGTCCTGGATGCGCAGCACGCCGGTGATGCTTTCGCGCGAGTAGTTCTGCACATAGCGGTTGGGCGGCTCAATGCGGTCCCAGGTCATGCGGTGGATGCTGGTGACGGAAGAGACCAGGAAGGCCGCCTGCACCCCGCTGAACTCCGTAACAATGACCTTGGCGTTTTCTCGCGTGGCCATTTCCTTGCCCAGCCAGGCGGCAAGGTCCAGCAGGGGCAGCACCTTGCCCCGCAGGTTAAAGGTGCCCAGCACGGAAGGATCGTGCTTGCTGGGCACGCTGGTGATGCTGGGCAGGCGGATAATCTCCAGCACCTTGGCCACATTGATGCCGTAGTGCCCGCTGTAGGCGCTGCCGTCGGGCTGCTTTTCGTCAATGAGGAATTCTATGATTTCCAGTTCGTTGTTGCTGACGTTGAGCAAGCTGTTCTGCGACATGGCGTCCCATCCTGTGTGCCGTGCTGGAGCATTGCGCGTGCGGCGCGCTGTGGCCGCGCGCAGCCGCTGCGGCCGGAACTTTGCGGGTTGCGCCGCCGCATGCCGGCTGCGCCGGGCGGCGGCCTGAAACCTTCCGCAAGGGGAAGGTTCAGATGTTAGCTTGTAAAGCTCATCGGCAAGGCCGCGATTTTCTTAAGCCGCCCCAGGGGCTTTGCCCCAAAAAAATCAGGCCCCGGCGCGGGCGCGCCCTGCCTTGCCGCCCGCGCGCGGGGGCTCCCGCCGGGGGCAGAAAGCTGCCAGGGGACACTGGCCGCACAGGGGCTTGCGCGCCGCGCAGACCTCCCGGCCGAACCAGACCATACGGTGGTTGAAATCCCCCCATTCCTCACGCGGCAGCAGGGCCATAAGGTCTCGCTCCACCTCCACGGGGTCTGTGGCGTCCGTAAGGCCCAGGCGATAGCAGATGCGCTTGACGTGCGTGTCCACGGCCAGGCCCTCGTTGATGCCGAAGGCCCCGAACAGCACCACGTTGGCCGTCTTGCGCGCCACGCCGGGCAAGGTCACCAGCTCGGCCAGGGTCTGCGGCACTGCGCCGCCGAAGTGGTCTCTGATCCGCCGCGCCGCGCCCAGCAGGTTTTTGGCCTTGCTGTGGTAAAAGCCCGTGGGCCGGATGACTTCTTCCAGCTCCTCAGGCGCGGCCTCGGCCAGAGCGGCGGGGTCCGGCCAGCGCCGGAAAAGCTCCGGGGTCACGGTATTGACCCGCGCGTCCGTACACTGGGCGGCCAGCACCGTGGCCGCCAGCAGTTCCCAGGCGTTGCGCGCGTCCAGGTGGGTGTGGGGCGCAGGGTAGCGCGCCTGCAGGGCCGCAAGCGTACGCGCCGCCCGCTCCCTGCGCTCATTTTTTGTACTCATGCGCCTGCTATGCCACAGGCGCGCACGCCTCGCAAGGGGCGGGCCGGCCCTGGCGGGAGGCCTTCAGCCGCAACGGCCTTCCGATCCCCGCGCAAAGGGATGCGCCGCGCCGGCACAGGGAAGGGTGCGCTTTGCCGCGGACGGCTGCTTCCGACGGCCCGCAACCCCTTGGTTTTTCCGCGCGCGCCGTGTAAGATGCCGCAGGAGGCGCGCGTGTCCTATCTTGTCTATGTGACCGTACCGCAAAAGGATGCGGCCCTGCGCCTGGCCCGTTTGCTGGTGGAGCGCCGCCTGGCCGCCGGGGCCAACGTGCTGCCCGGCGCGTTCTCCGTATACCGCTGGCAGGGCAAAGTGCGGGAGGCCGAAGAGTGCCTGCTGCTGGCCCAGGTAAGCCGTGCGGCTTTTGCGGACGTTATGGCCCTTGTGCGCCAGGAGCACCCCTACCAGCTGCCGTGCGTGGTGGCCCTGCCCCTGGAAGACGGGCTCAGACCTTTTTTGCGCTGGATAGACCGCAACAGCAGGCCGTTGGCATAATGCCGCTTAACCTTTGTCCTTTTGTCAATGAGGCGCCCATGTCCATCTACGTTTCCGGTTCGCTGGCTTTTGACCGCATTATGACCTTTCCCGGCAATTTTCAGGACCATATTCTCATGGACAAGCTGCACATGATCAATGTGAGCTTTATGGTGGACGCCATGGACGAACGGCGGGGCGGCTGCGCGGGCAACATAGCCTATTCCCTGGCCCTGCTGGGCGAAAAGCCGGTCATTGTTTCCGCCGCCGGCCGGGACTTCGGCCCTTATGCCGCAGCGCTGCAGCAGCTGGGCCTCCCCCTGGAGGGCATCCGCCGGGAGGACGACATCTTCACGGCCCTCTGCTACATTACTACAGACCTCAACAGCAACCAGATCACGGGCTTTTACCCTGGGGCCATGGCCCTGCCCGCCCGCTACGCCTTCCCCGATCTGGATCCGGACAAGGACATGGCCATCGTCTCCCCCGGCAATGTGGAGGACATGCGCCGCCTGCCCGGCTTTTTCCGGGAAAAAGGCGTGCCCTACATCTACGACCCGGGGCAGCAGCTGCCCGTGCTTTCGGGCGCGGACCTGCTGGCCGCCATTGAAGGCTCCTTTGCCTGCATCACCAACGACTATGAACTGAACATGATCTGCAAGGCCACGGGCAAGAGCGAGGACGAGCTGGTGGGGCGCACCCTCTGGCTGGTGACCACCCTGGGCGCGGACGGGGCCGTGGTGCGCGGCGCGGACGGCACGGAAACCCGCATTCCGGCCGTGCCCTGCGACGCCGTGCAGGACCCCACCGGCGCGGGCGACGCCCACCGCGCAGGCCTGCTCAAAGGGCTGACCCACGGCCTTTCCATGCCGGAGGCCGCCAGGCTCGGTTCCGTAAGCGCCAGCTTTGCGCTGGAAAAGCTGGGCACCCAGGAGCACAGCTACACGCCGGAGCAATTCCGCCAGCGCTATGAGGCGACGTTCGGGCCGCTGCCCCTTGCCAGCGCATAGGGGGCCCTTGAGGAGCGCCGCTGCAATGGCCGGCAGAACGCGCCCCGCAGCGTTTGCCAGGGCTTTTGCGCGGTAAGCCTGCGGGGTGCCCGCCTTGCGCAGGCATCAGGGCGTTTCAGGGGGGATCAGGCCAGTGCAGGCTTCTGCGCTGCGGCGTCCCGGCTGCCGCCGCGCCCGCCGTGGCGGCGCGCTGCGGTCCGGGCGGCTGTGCCCGCCGAAGAGCCTGCGCAGGTTCTAGATCAGATTAACTTTGAGAACAGGCATGCCCAAAGGTTGCGGGCCGCTCGTTTCGGCGCTTGCCAGCGCAAATACAGTGCGCTTACGCCGCCACGGCGGGCGGCTGCGCGCGCAGCCGCCAGGGCATTTCAAGGCTGAAATGCCTAAGGGACTGCATTCTGAGCGGCGTTTGCCGCACGCAACGCGCATTGCCAGGAGGCCGCCATGCTGCCCACCCTTGCCCTGATGATCTTTGCCGGCTGCATGGTGGCCCTGCAGGCCCCCATCAATGCGGCCCTGGCCCGCACCGTGGGCACGCTGGAAAGCAGCTTTATTTCCTTTACCGTGGGGGCCGTTTTTCTGGGCCTTATGAGTTTCGCTCTGGGCAAGGGGCAGGTGCTGCGCCTGGCGGAAACCCCCGCCTGGCAGTGGGTGGGCGGCGTGCTGGGGGCCTGTATGGTCTTCAGCACAGTGCTGGCCGTGCCGCGCATCGGCGCGCTGGCCACGGGCGTGGCCATGATCCTCGGCAATCTGTTTATGGCCACGGTCATTGACCACTTTGGCTGGTTCGGCCTTCCCTCTGTGCCGCTGGACGGGCGACGGGCTCTGGGCCTGGCGTGCATGCTGGCAGGGCTTGTGCTGGTCATGCGGCGCTGAGAAAACTTTTCATTTTTGCCTCTGGCTAAGAAAAATCTAAGGAGGGAACAAGATGCTTTGGGAAAACTTTCTTTCAAACAAAGGGAATCTTATTCACAAATGGAAATACTATTTCCCGGCTTATGAACGCCATTTCCACGAATACATCAATAAATCAATAGTATTTTTTGAAATTGGCGTGTCCAAAGGCGGATCGCTGGATTTGTGGACACGCTATTTCGGCCCCCTGGCGACCATTGTTGGCATTGACATTGACCCGAGCTGCGTTAAATTTGATAATAGATTCCATAAAGTACGTATAGGGGATCAGTCTGATAAAAAATTTTTACAGAGTCTTATTGAAGAATTTGGCAGACCGGATATAGTTATTGACGATGGCAGTCATAAAATGCACGATATGCGTAATTCTTTCTTGTATTTGTTTCCCTTGCTGAACAACAATGGTGTATATCTTGTTGAAGACTTGCATACCTGCTACTGGCCAGATTGGGGTGGGGGTCTAAAAAAACCAGGGACGTTTATAGAATTTTGTAAAGAACTGTTAGATATCCTCCACGCCCAGCACAACGGGATACAAATACCTCCAACACATTGCTTTGAAAGCATATTTTCTATGACGTTTTATGATTCCTTAGTTTTTTTTGAAAAAAAGTTAAAGTCAAAAAACGTTTCTATGATGTCTCCTGCCCCCAAATAACCCAGCGGGGATCAGCGATCGCATCTCAAGTCAGACCCAAGGCACATAACCTGGCCTGCGACATTCGTGCTGCACAGCTGCCGCCAGCCCGCGCATGCCTCTGTCGGCGCGCGGGCTGGTTACTCGTCGCTGCCTTCCTGCCCCGGCGTCAGCCCCAGCTTCAGCAGCAGGGCGTCCAGCTCTTCCCGGCTGGAGTAGGGCAGGGCAATGCGCCCGGCGTTTTCGTCCCCGCTGATTCTGGCCCGGCAGCCCAGGCTGCGGCAAAGGTTCTGTTGCAACACCTTTATTTCTTGACTTTTTTTGCGCGCTGCGCGGGGGGCCGGGGCGCTGGCGGGCGCTGGCGCTGCAGCATCCCAGGGCAGGGCGTTGTGCCCGCGCCAATAGGCTGCGGCTTCCTCGGCCTCGCGCACGGTGAGGTTGTGCTCCACAATGCGACAGCGCAGGCTTTCCGCGGCTTCCGCGGCATCCACGCCCAGCAGGCAGCGGGCGTGCCCGGCGGTAAGGCGTCCTTCCTCCAAATCCTGCCGCGCTTCCCGGCTCAGCTGCAGAAGGCGCAAGGCATTGCTCACTGAAGGACGGCTGCGGCCCAGGCGCGCGGCCAGTTCCTCCAGGGTCAGGTCCAGCGCCTGGCGCAGGGCCTGCAAGGCCTCGGCCTCTTCCATGGGGTTCAGGTCTTCGCGCTGGAGATTTTCAATCAACGCCGCGGCCATGACCTCTTTTTCCGACATCTGCCGCACATAGACGGGCGCGCGCTCCAGCCCGGCCAGCTGCGCGGCCCGCCAGCGCCGTTCGCCAGCCACAATCTGATACCCCTTGCCGCCGGGCAAAGGCCGCACCAGCAAAGGCTGAATAATGCCCTGCATCCGGATGGACGCGGCCAGCTCCTGCAGTCCGTCGGCGTCAAACCGCCGTCGGGGCTGGTGCGGATTGGGGTGCAGATCCTTGAGCGCCACCTCCGCGACGGGGCCCTCGCTTTCCTGCTGCACCGCCGATCCGGCAAAAAGGGCGTCCAGGCCCCGTCCCAGTCCTTTACCGCTGCCGCTCATGGCTGATCCTCCGCTCTCTGCATTGTTTGCGACCTCTGCCGCAGCCTTGCCCCACAAAAAAACGGGGCCGGAGGCATATCGGCAACATGCCAGAATTATGCGCTTATCCGTGCAGGCCGCTGCTGTATGCGCACTATCGCAATGCGTTTTTGTTTCTCCGGCGCACCGGCCGCCAGGGCCTTGACATTCTTCCGCGCCCCGCGTCAAGTTATGCCCCATACCCAACAAGGATGCGAAACCATGCCGGATAAAGACGCGCTTCGTTATGTTACTGACGCTCAGGGCCAGGTGGAATACGTTCTGGTGCCCTGGGATCTCTGGCGTCGCCTGGAGCCGCAGGCCGCCGCGCTTTCCGCGCCGCAACAGCCCGCTGCGCCGGAGCAGGCCCCTGGCCCTTTGGCCGATTTTGATGAGCTGCTGCGGACCTGGGATTTTCGCTATCCCTACGATCCTGCCGTGGCCTGCCCCCACTGCGGCGCCGCCACGGAAGACTGGCGCGCGGATCCGGCCAAGCCTTTTGTGCTGACCAACGCCAACATCGGCGGGCTGCTGGTTTTTCATTGCCGGGCCTGCGGCACCACCATCCGCCAGAAGCACTTTCGCGACCATCGGGCGCTGGAGCACAGCACGCCCCACTGCTGAGGCTGCGCCCCCAGGCCGCCGCCACGGCGCAAGGCTGGCCTGATCTGGACGCGGACACCCCGCACATGGCTCCTGGCCCGCGTCTGCCGGTGAGCAGCTAGCGCATTGCGTTTGCGACTGCGAGCCCCAAACAGCTGGGCTCTTTTCCTGGTCAGCGCCCGCGCTGGGGGCAACGCCAGAACCTGTAAAAACCGCAACGCATTGCGGACAAATAGTCAAAAAACATTAAAGTTCACAGAGATGCGACATACCCATTACTGCAGAACAGGATTTTGCGCAGCAGGGCGACGCAGCACGACTTCCTTGGCCAGCCCCAGGTATGCTTCCGCCCCTTTAGACTTAATATCATAGTGGATAATGGATTTGCCGTGGCTGGGGGCCTCCGAAAGGCGCACGTTGCGCGGAATGACCGTCTCAAACAAATGGTCGGGGAAACACCGCCGCACTTCGTTCTTCACTTCGCGGGTCAGGCGGTTGCGCGTATCGTACATGGTGAGCACCACGCCCAGCAGGCGCAGATCGGGATTCAGACGCTTTTTAACCTGCTCAAAGGTTTGCAGCAGCTTGACAATTCCTTCCAAGGCAAAAAATTCGCACTGCAAGGGGATGAGCAGCTCCCGTCCGGCGCAGAGCGCATTGAGGGTGAGCAGGCCCAGCGAAGGCGGGCAGTCCAGAAGAATATAGTCATACTCCTGGTGCAGGGGCTTCAGGCACTCGTCCAAAAAAAATTCCCGCGCCATTTTGTCCACCAACTCCAGCTCCACAGCCACAAGATTGGTGCTGGCGGGCAGGATGTCCAGAAAAGGCGAGCGGGTCTTGGCAATGCTGTAGCGCACCTTTTCCGGCTCATAAAAGGTGCCGTAGAGGTCGCCGTGCAGATTTTCCTGCTGCAGGCCCAGACCGCTGGTGCTGTTGGCCTGGGGGTCGCAATCCACCAGCAGCACCTTTTTTTCCATGACAGCCAGGGCCGCGGAGAGATTGATGGCCGTGGTAGTTTTACCCACGCCGCCTTTTTGGTTGGCGATGGAAATAATGCGCGCCATGCATTCCTCCTGGCCGCGGCACGGAGCCTGACAGCCGCACTGTGAAAAGACTGGACACGGATTCCGCTCGTGCGCAGTGTTGCCGGCAACGCTGCGCACAACATAACCATAGAGAAAAATTAGCACTCCATCAAAACCCTGAGCTTTCTGGTTTCACGTGAAACCCTGCATCGCCCCGGTTTCACGTGAAACCAGAAAGCTCAGGACACAATCTTTGTAGAAGAGAGAAGCGCATTCGTCAAGGCCTGCCCCCCAAAAAAGGCAACGCAAAGCGCACTGAACAGAACAATAGGCCCCCCAGAACAAGTATAAGGCAGAGCCGCCTGCAAAACCAAAAAATCATCGCGCGCAGGCCAATGCTGCTCGTTCAGATGAGGGCAGGGAGCAGCCCAACAGCAGTGCGGTCGCGGGCCGCCCGCCACAAGCCCCGCCCGGCTGCGGCAGCAAGGGGCCTTGCTGAAAGAGGGCATTGTGCGTACAAAACAACAGACCCAATACACGCGCAACACACGCCGCAGTGCCGGGCCGCAGAGGCATGCGACACAAACGGGAAACCTGCACAGGCCGCACACTGCCATGCGGCTGAACACAGGCTCAAGAGCGGGGCGCGGCCAGCCCGTCCGACACTGGCGCGCCGTGCACGAAACCACAGGAAGCAGCACCTGGAGCAAGTATGGGGACCGAACGCATCTTACTGGTTGATGACGAACCCGACGTGACCCGCATCCTGACCAAGCGCCTGGGCAAGCGGGGCTATACCTGCGCAGCGGCGGGCAATGGCCAGGAAGCCCTGGATATGATGGCCAAGGGGGCTTTTGAACTGGTGGTCATGGATGTAAAAATGCCCGTGCTGGACGGCATGGCCGCACTCCAGCGCATTCACAGCCAATGGCCGCGGACTAAAGTCATCCTGCTTTCAGGGCACGCAGACATGCAACTGGCCGTGCAGGCCATGAGCCAAGGGGCATTCGGCTATCTTATGAAACCCGTGGATCTGGACGAACTGATCTTCAAGCTGGAGGACGCCGTTACCCAAAGCCGCCTTGAAGGCGAGGCCGCCAGCCCGAGGGGCGCAAAGCCCTGAAGGGGAGGGGGGCAAGACCAGGGCAAGCGCGTCCACGGTTGCCCTGAGCAGATGCCAACCCCGGCGCTGCCATAGCTGTAACGGCTGGCGCTCGCCGCAATGGCGCAAGCCTTGTCCGCCTGGCCTGCGGGCAACAGAGCCCGACACGCCAGGACGAGCGCGGGGCCTTCCACCAAGACAACAGCGCCCGGCAGCGGGCGCGGCGCAGCGCGAGGCCTGCCGGCCATACGGCCACGGCAGACGCCGCAGGGCAAACGCGCAAGCGCTGCCGGCCCAAAGGCAACCGCTGCGCTCCGCAAAGGAGGCTGGACAGCGTCGCCCGAAGGCCCTACAGAACAATGAGCGCCGCTCACTGGGAAGCGGCAGAAAAATAAGAACAAAGCAACAGAGCGGAGTAAGCATGCAGTGGTTAAAATCAACGGCGCTGGCCGCCGCCGTTACGGCGGCGCTGCTGTGCGGCCCGACGGCGGAAGCCGCGCCCCTCAGCGATGAAAATCTGGCCCAGGCGCTGGAAAAAATCTTTCAGGAGCGTCCGGACCTGGTGATGGACGTGCTGCGGCGCAACAGCGAATCTGTCCTGGACATTGCCCAGCAGGGCTCCAACCTCCGCCGCAAGCGGAGCATGGAGGCCCAGTGGGCCGAGGACATGAAAACTCCCAAGAGCGTGCGCACGGCCGACCGCCCGGTCCTGGGCCCCGCCAACGCCAAGGTGCGGATCGTGGCCTTTTCCGATTTTACCTGCCACTTCTGCCAGCAGGCTTCCCACACGCTGGATGCCCTGCTGCGCGAATACGGCAAGGACGTGAGCCTGGTCTTCAAAAACCTGCCCCTGGATGAAAAAGGGCCGGGCGCAGCCGCCGCGGGCTATTTTACGGCCATCTCCCTGCAGAGCGGGGATAAGGCCTGGGCCTTCTACCGGGCCATGTTCGCCAACCGCGATCAGCTGGTGGCGGAAGGCGAGGCCTTCCTGAAAAAGACCGCCGAAAAGCTGGACGTGGACATGAAGCGCCTCTCCAAAGATCTGCACAGCAAAAAGGTGAAAACCATCCTGACCGAAGATCAGGAAGACGCGCAAAAACTGGGCGTGGAAGGCACCCCGTATTTCCTGGTCAACAACATGGTCGTGCGTGGGGCACTGCCGCTGGATCTCTTCAAAGACGCCCTTGACATGGCCCTCAAAAACCCCGCCAAATAGGGCAGAGCCGGCGGCAAAAGGCGCGTCGAAATACCCGCAACGCAGACGACAAAGGATCAGACAGCGCAAGCAAGAGCGGCGGACCGCGCCGCTGCGCAGCGCGCAAGCCCTTGCACGCCAACAGGCTCGCCATACGCCACGGGCAAAGCCCAAACCTCAAGCCTGACGCCAAAGCCCCTGCGGCATGCCGCAGGGGCTTTTTGCGTCGCAGTCAACGCAATCCATGCAGGAAAGAACAACGGCCGCTGCAGGGGCCTGCGGCTGCCATTGCGCAAAAACGTCCTGAAAGCAAAAAACCTGATGCCGAAAACTGACTGCCCGCGGGCACGGCGAGGGCTGCCCGCACGCGGGCCGGATTCCGCCCCGCGCCGCCTGACCACACTGCATTGCCGCAACAGGGCGGGGCCCGTCCCGCACAAAAGACCGCTGGAACCTATGGCCATTACGGCGTTCGGCCAAGTTCCGCCGCACCACAAAAAATGGATACGGGGAGCCGCAACCGCAGCAATGTCGTTGCAAAGGAAGGGTTCAAAAAAATATGACCGCAGAAACAATGCAAGCTACAGCAGCAATGCGGCGCGCGAGGGGACCGCACCTTGTTTCTGCAACTTCTATATCAAAACTCTAGAAAAATGCCCCTTGACCTTTTTCTCCAGGGGGTGCTTATAGGAAGAAGGACTGTCTCCCAGAGGCAAAAAGCACGGCACGAGAATTGCTATATCTGTCATAAAAGCGATGTCGTCAAAAAAACGACGTGAGCTTTGTCCCACAACGGCCTTCGCCCGCAGTGCCGTGCGGCAAGGGACAACTGCGGGGCAATGCCGCAGTGAACAAGCAGCCCGGCGCAGGGCCGAGACTAAGCGCAGGGCGCGGCAACTGGGGACGCCATGCGGGGGAACCAGGACGCTAAACGCAAGCCGGACCGCCACAGCGCCAAGCGGCGGGAAACGGCACGCGGGGCAACAGCAAGCGCCATGCTCCGACAGCGGCGGACACAGCCGCAAAGGCGCAAGCGCAGCCCGGTTGCGCAAGGTGCGCAGGGGGAGCGGGGCTTTCAGACCGCCAGAAGGGCGTGTCGCAAACGGAACAGGCGGAGACCGGGGCGGGGAAAGGGGCCCCGCGGGCATAACGCAAAGGAAGGGAAGAGCCATGAACAGAAACGCGGTTGCCAAACTGGCGCGCTCCGCTGCAGCGGCGGGGCTCAGTGCGCTGTTGCTAAGCGGCTGCGGTCTGCTGGGCCGGAATGTGGACACAGGCCCCACGCCAGAGGCCGCCAGGGGCGTCGTGCGCACCGCGTATGCCCAGATGGGCAAAAATTACCGCTCCGGCGGCGCGTCCCCGCAAAAAGGCTTTGACTGTTCCGGCCTTATCTGGTGGGTGTACAACAAAAACGGCGTCAAAGTGCCGCGCATCACTGTGGACCAGGCCAGGGTAGGGCAGCCCGTACCCCGCGAACAGGTGCGGCCTGGCGACATTGTGGTCTTCCGCACGGGCTCCAGCCCCCGCGGCCTGCACACGGGCATCTACGCCGGGGGCAATTCCTTCATCCACAGCCCCCGTCAGGGCGAAAAAGTGCGCATGGAAAACCTGGATATTCCCTACTGGCGCAGCAGGCTCATCTCCGTGCGGCGTGTAGTGCGCTGATCTCCCCCCACGCCGTTTCCCCCAGGGCATCCTTGCCCCGCACGCCGCACCGGCGCGTCAAAAGCGCAAAACCACAGGCGCGTCGCGCATGGGCGGCAACCCGCTGCGCCGGGCTCGCCGCCAGAGCAACAACGCAATCTTTTTCAGGCAAAAAACGTGGGCACAAGAAACCTGCGCGCTGGCAATATGCGCAAGGGCGCAAACGCAGCCCGGCTGCGCGACTGCGTCCGGCGCAGGATGCCGCCTGCAGCCGAAAAAAGCGCCAACAACAGCAAGCTGCAAAAAATAAGGCCTCCTGCTTGCCAAGGCACAGCTTTTTGCTTACGTTTTTCAAAAACGCAGCAGCGTAATCCAGGTGCGTTCTGCATACCGTGCCGCAAGGCCGACAGTAGGGCGAAAACGGGCAATACCGCTGGCGCAAGGGGGACGTATGGCGCGCAAAGCCACGGCAACGGCAAGCCTGTTGAGCATTGCGGATATTTCACGCCATTTTTCCCTGCCGGAATCCACCACCCGTTACTACTGCAAGCGCTTTGCCGCCTATATTCCCAGCGTGGGCGAAGGGCGGCGACGCCGCTACCGCCGCGAGACCCTGGAGGTCATTGCCGCCATTCTGGAGCAGATGCAGAAATCCCGCACGGCCGCGGCCGTGGAGGAGGCCCTGCAGGCCCGCTTTGCCCGCAATGCGCTTGCCGTGTCCCCCGCGGCGCTTACAGCCGCCCCGGAACCGCCCGCTACGGCATTCCCCGCGGCTGCGCTGCAATTGCTGGAGCGACAGACCGTGGCCGTGGAGGCCATCGCCGCCATCCTGCGGCTGCTGGCGGAGCGCCTGCCCGCAATACCGCAAGCCCCCGCTCAGGCGCAGAACAACACGCCGCCTCAGGCCCTGGAACAGGAAGTTGCGCATCTGCGCATTTTACTGGAGGCTTCGGAAAAAACGCAGCAGGCGGATCTGGAGCAATTGCGGCAATGGATGGGCCGGGCGCTCCGCAACCGCGCAAATTCGGAATAAGCTCGAAAACCGCGCAGGGCTGCGCGCGCAAACCGTCCGCCGCAAAGGCGCGTCGGCATGCGGCCTGTGCGGCAAGCCCCGTAGCGCACCGGCCTTGTTTACGCATGGCTTCCGGCAAACCGGCCCGCCTTTGCCCCCCAGCGCCTTCGTTGCGCCCCACCTCGACAGGCAAAGCCGGCTGCTCCGACAAAAACGCCACGGCATTTCAATTTTGCAATGCCGTAGCGAGCTGCGTAAGCAGACGCCCGCCGTGAGGCGTAAGCGCAATGTTTTTGCGCTGGCAAGCGCCAAAATGGGCGTACCGTAAACTTTGAGAATGCAGATTCTCAAAGGGAATCTGCCCTAACCGGAAGACGTAACCTTGCGCACCAGCAGGGCATCCCCCGGCCAGATGCGCCTGTCCGGCGTCAGCAGCTGGCCGTCGCGGGCCACCAGGGCGGTCTCCTCAGCCAGCCCAAGGGCTTGCAGCAGTTGCCGCGCCGTCTTGGGCCGGGGCAGGGAAAGCAGGCTTTCCTCAGGCTGCACCAGCACGGTCACCCGCGCGCCCGTGTGTTCCGGCCGCAGCACCTTGGGCTGCGGCAAAGCCGTTGCGGTCAGGGGTTCTGTGTTCACAGGCTCCTCACATCTATCATAATATTCTTATTTTATTAAATTTATAAAAACTACAGCCGCCCAGCCAAGGCCTGCGCTCAGGCCCGCCCGGCATAATAATAGAGCACGGTCACCAGGGCCATGCTGGCGGCGCGCAGGCCCTGATTGGCCAGGATCAGCCGCAGGGCCAGCGCAGGGCGAAAAAAGCCCGCATAGGACGGGAACTGGTGCCGGATGGCCCGCATGGGGGTAGAGAGAATATTGCCCACCATCAGGGCCAGCACCACATCCCGCGCCGTCAGGCCGCCGGTATGCAGCACACTGCCTGCCGCGCCCAGGGCCGCGCCTAGCTCCGCCGCCAGGTGCAGCACGATGATGCCCATGGCCTGCGGCTTGAGGAAATCCAGCCAGCCCATGTGCGCGGCCAGCCACTGCTCGGCCAGGTCAAAAAAGCCATAGCGCTGCAAAAGGTACATAAGCACATAGATGGGCGCGGTAAAACAGACCAGCCTGGGCAGGCGGCGCAAAAACCGCCGCCAGGCCTTGCGCAGGGCCGCGGGCCAATCCGTGGGGCCGCCTTCCCCTTGCGTGCAGACCAGACAGCCCGCCGGCGGCACGGGCAGCAGGCGCCGGGCCAGCAGCACGGTAAGGCCCGTGCGCCCGGCCGCGGCCAGCAGGGTCAGGCCCACATAAATCAGCGCGGGGAAGCCCAGCACAGGCCAGGTCAGCAAAAAAATGGTGGGCGTGTGTACCAGGTAGGCGGGCAGGCTGTTGAACAGATTGGCCAACATGAGCTCCCGATCGGAAATTTCGCCCCGCTGATGGCTCTGCGAAAGCAGACCGTTGGCCGCCGCCGGAGAAACAAAGGCCAGAGAAAAGCTCGCGCCCGCCACTTCGCGCAAATGCGCCATCCTGGCCAAGGGCGCGGCCAGGCGGGCCAGATGCCGCGTCCAGCGCAAGGCTTCCAGCAGATTGGCCACCAGCAGCCCAAAGGCCAGCCCCAGCAGCAAACGCAGCAAAGGCCGGCCCAGCGCGCTCCAGATTGCAGCAAACGAAAGCTCTTCCATCAAACCTTCCTGAAACATTCTGCCCTAACCGTCCAGGGCATTTCAATTTTGCAATGCCCTGGCGGTGGTATGCGCAGACGCCAGCCGTACAGGCGCAAGCGCAGTTTAGTTGCGCTGTTACATGCGCGGAACGCGCGCGCAGATTAACGTTGAGAATGCATATTCTCAACGTTAATCTGCGCTAAAACGCGGCGCCGCAAAGCCCGCCACAGGCCCAAAGCCCCAACACACGCCACGGCAAAGCCCGACCTTACACCGCATACCCGACGTCCGGCGGGAGATCGCGCCGCCCGGCCTGGGTGCGGGCCAGCACGTCGCAGCGCTCGTTTTCCGTGTGGCCGGCATGGCCCCGCAGCCAGTGGAAGCGCACCTGATGCCGCTCCAGCAGGGGCAGCAGACGCTGCCACAAATCCACATTGAGCACCGGCTTTTTGTCCGCCTTGATCCAGCCTTTTTTCTGCCAGCCCCACAGCCAGCGCTTTTCCACGCTGTTGCGCACATACTGCGAATCCGTAAACAGCTCCACTGCGCAGGGTTCCTTCAAGGCCGCAAGGGCCTCCACCACCGCCAGAATTTCCATGCGGTTGTTGGTGGTGCGGGCGTAGCCGCCCGAAAGCTCCCTGCGCGGCCCCGCGTCCTCCAGGCAGAGCACTGCCGCCCAGCCGCCGGGCCCAGGATTGCCCAGGCAGGAACCGTCCGTATGGATAACTACTTTTTTCATAGGATACTATCTCACGGGATTTGCGGGGGAGGGATCCTTATGAAAAAGGGTCGCCTCCCGCGCCCCCTTTTCCTGGAACAGGTTTCCTTTGAGCATAGGCATTCTCAGGTCTACGCCCCGCGCGTTCCGGCGCTTACCAGCGCAGATGCCTTGCGCTTACGCCTGCACGGCGCGCGGCTGCTCCCGCGCCACGACAAATTCAAAGTAAAACGGCTCTGCAGCTTTTACGCCCGCGCGCGGCTTTAAGCACACCCCTCCACCCCGCGCGCCGCCTGGGCAGAGAAAAGTTTTTTGAAGGGTGGGGGCGTGGGGGAGGGGGACTTTTGTACACAAAAGTCCCCCTCCCCCACAACACTTCCCCTTTCCTCCATTCACCCTTCCGGACGCAGGCGGCGGGCCAGGCGGGTGTAACGCTTGCGGGTGCGGTTGTTTTTGACGGCCATGTGCAGGGCGCGGGCTTCGCCCACCAGGATAACCAGGCGTTTGCCGCGGGTAACGCCGGTATAGATGAGGTTGCGCTGCAGAAGCACATAGTGCTGCATCATGATGGGAATGACCACGGCCGGGTATTCCGAGCCCTGGGATTTGTGGATGGAGATGGCGTAGGCCGGGGCCAGCTCGTCCAGCTCGTTGAAGTCGTAGGGCACCACGCGGTCGTCAAAGGTGACGCTCAGGGTGCGGTCTTCGGGGTCCATATGGGTGATGCGGCCCATATCGCCGTTAAAAACGTCTTTGTCATAATTGTTGCGCACCTGCATGACCTTGTCGCGGAGGCGAAAAGCGCGGTCGCCCCGGCGCACTTCCAGCCCGTGGGGGTTGAGGGCCTCCTGCAGGCGGGCGTTCATGCGGCCCGCGCCCACAGCGCCCTTGTGCATGGGGGTGAGCACCTGGATGTCGTCCACGGGGTCCAGGCCAAAGCGGCGGGGGATGTGGTTGCGCACCAGGTCCACCATAAGATCGGCGGCGCGCTCCGGATCGCTCTGATGGATGAAGTAAAAATCCGAAAGGCGGTCTTTGCTGGATTCCAGGGAAGGCGCCTCGCCGCGGTTGATCATGTGGGCGTTGCAGATGATGGAGCTTTCCGCCGACTGGCGGAAAATTTCGGTCAGTTCCACCACAGGCACGGCCCCGGAGGCAATGATGTCCGCCAGCACGTTGCCGGGGCCCACCGAGGGCAGCTGGTGCACGTCGCCCACCAGCACCACGGTAGCGCCCAAGGGCACGGCCTTGAGCAGGTGGTAAAAAAGCAGGGTGTCCATCATGGAGGCTTCGTCCACCACCAGCAGGCCGCAGGCCAGGGGGTTATCCTCATTGCGGGCGAAGCCGTCCTCCTTGGGGCTGTATTCCAGGAGGCGGTGGATGGTGCGGGCCTCGCGGCCCGAAGTTTCGGCCATGCGTTTGGCGGCGCGGCCCGTGGGCGCAGCCAGCAGGATGCGGGAGCGCACCTGCCCGAAGAGGCGGATAATGGCGTTGATGATAGTAGTTTTGCCCGTGCCGGGCCCGCCCGTGAGCACCATAACCTTGCTGCGGGCGGCAGTGCGCACGGCCTCCAGCTGCTCCGGAGCCAGACGGATGTCCAGGCCCGCCACCACCGCATCCACCAGGCTGTCGGCGTTCTCAAAGCGCACGGCCTTGGGCGAACGCAGCAGGCGTTGCAGGTAGAAGGCCGTTTTGGCTTCGCAGTGGTAGTAACGCCGCAGATAGACGCCGGTTTCTTCGGCCGCGGGCGCGTCTGCCGCGTCAGGGGCGTCGTCCGCCTGCGCGGCCAGGTCGGCCGCGGGCGGCTCTGCGGGCAGGGTCTCGCGCACGATGCGCTCCTCCGCCTCCAGGGCGTCCAGGGCCTCCAGCGCCAGGTCCGCATCCACGCCCAGCTGCGCGCACACGCTGTCCAGCAGCACGGGCTGGGGGAGGTAGACGTTGCCCTCGTCCGTGGCCTTTTGCAGAACGTAGAGCACGCCCGCCTGCACGCGCAGGGGGCTGTCATGGGCGAAGCCCAGCTTGTGGGCCGCGGCGTCGGCGGTCACAAAGCCTATGCCGTGGATATCCATGGCCAGGCGATAGGGATTTTCGCGCACAATATCCAGCGCTTCCGCGCCGTAGGCCCGATAAACGCGCACGGCGTAGGCCGGGGTGATGCCGTGGGGCTGCAAAAACAGGAGCAGGTCGCGCATGCCGCGGTGTTCCGCCCAGGAGGCGCGGATGCGCTCCAGGCTCTTTTTGCCCACCCCGCGGATGGCAAGCAGACGTTCCGGGGCCGTATCCAGCACGGCGATGGTTTCCGTGCCGAAGGCCGCCACAATGCGTCCGGCCAGCTCCGGGCCCACGCCCTTGATCAGGCCGGAGGCCAGATAGAGGCGGATGCCCTCGCTGGTGGCGGGCAGCACTTCTTCCGCCGTGCAGAACTCCAGCTGCCGGCCGAAGCGCGGATTATTGACCCAGCGGCCGCCTACCTTCAGCTGCACGCCCGCCTGCGGCGTGACCATATGCCCCACGCAGGTCACGGCATCCCGGTCGCGTTCGCGCGCGCCCTCAGGCGGCGTGGGCGCAAGGCGCAGCACCGTATAGCCGTTCTCCTCGTTGTGGAAGACCACGCGCTCCACCGTGCCGGTCAGTTCCACGGCGTCGGGATTGCGCAGCAGGGGCAGGTCGTTGTCGGGCGTCGTCATGGTAAGGCTACCGCGTCAGGTCCATGCGCAGCTGCAGCAGCAGGGCGTCCGCCAGGGTCAGGGCGGTCATGGCCTCCAGCACGGGCACAATACGCGGGATGGCGGCCAGATCGTGCCGCCCGCCTATAAGCGCCTCCGCGGCCTGGCCCTGCTTGTCCACCGTCTGCTGCCGGATGGCGATGGAGGCAATGGGCTTGACCGCCGCGTGCAGCACAATGTCCTGCCCGCTGGAAATGCCGCCCAGAATGCCGCCCGCGTGGTTGGAGGCAAAGCGCGCCGCGCCGGGGCAGGGCGGTTCCTGCGGCAGCAGGGGATCGTTGTTCTGCGTGCCGCGCAGGGCCGCAGCGCCGAAGCCCTCGCCCACGCTGAAGCCCTTGACCGCGCCCACGCTCATGATGGCGTGGCCCAGCAGGGCTTCCAGCTTGTCAAACACGGGCTCGCCCAGGCCGGCGGGCACCTGCCGCGCCTCTACCCGCACGATGCCGCCCAGCGTGTCCCCGGCCTTGCGGGCCGCGGCCACAACCTTATCCCACAGCGCGGGCATGGCCTCCGTGGCCGCGCAATACGGGCGGTTGCGCGCGCCTTCCAGGTCCAGCGCGGCCCAGTCCTGCACAGCCACGCCGCCCAGGGCCACACAGGCCCCCAGCACCTCCACCCCGCGCAGGGCCAGAATCTTGCGCGCAATGACGCCGCCCGCCACCCGCGCGGCCGTTTCCCGCCCGGAAGCCCGGCCGCCGCCGCGGTAATCGCGCACGCCGTTGTATTTTTTGAAATAGCCCCAGTCCGCCTGCCCCGGCCGAAACACCTCGGCCAGGTTGCCGTAGTCCTGCGAGCGCTGGTCCTCATTGGCGATGTAAAAGGCAATGGAGGTGCCCGTGGTCACGCCCTCAAACACGCCCGAAAGCAGCCGCACCGCGTCCGCCTCCTTGCGCTTGGTGGCCGTGGGGCCCTGGCCGGGCTTGCGGCGATCCAGCTCTTTCTGGATATCCGCCTCGCAGAGCGGAATGCCCGCGGGGCAGCCGTCCAGCACGCCGCCCAGGCCGGGACCGTGCGATTCGCCGAATGTGGTCAGGCGCAGCGCGCGCCCAAAAGTGTTGCCTGCCATATGCGTCCTCGCTTTGTGGGGGGGAGGGAGGTTTTTGTGGGAGGAGGGGAACTTTTGTGAACAAAAGTTCCCCTCCCCCCACACCCCCCGCCCTTCAAAAAACTTTTTTCTCCTCAGGGAATGCGCCAGACGTACCCTGGATGGACAAATGCAGGGGAGATGTGCGCCCGCCGCCGTCAGCAGCAAAAAACGCCCGCCCGCAAGGCAGCATACCCTATCCGGGCCCGGTCCGAAACCGGTCGGCAAAAGGCCCCGATGCGGCTACTCCGGCTGCGCCAATTGCCGCAGCACGCCCGCATCCGCAGGCAGAAAATCCAGCTCGGCCGCCTCCGCCGGGCTGATCCAGCGCAACTGCTGCCCCTCTTCAGGGCAGGGCTCGCCGCTGAAGGCCGTCACATGAAAAAAGTGCAGCCGCACCTGCAGGCCGCGCTCCGCATAACAGTGCTCCACCGTGCGCCACAAGGCGGCCTGGCGCACGCCGATGCCCAGCTCCTCGGCCAGTTCCCGCCGCAAAGCCTGCTCCGGACGCTCCCCAGCCTCCACCTTGCCGCCGGGGAACTCCCAGTAACCCGCCAGGGGCTTGCCCTCCGGCCGCTGCGCCGCCAGAAACAGCCCACCCCGCCAGACTATGCCCGCCGCCACCGCAATCTGCCGCATGCCTTCGCTCCTGGGCAAAAGAATGTTGCGGGGGAAGGGAATCGTTTGAGCGCTGCTGTCTTCGCCCGTAACTTCCTGCGTTGCAACGGGCCAGGGCATTGCAACTTTGAAATGCCCTGGCGGCTGCGTGAGCAGACGCCCGCTGTGGAGGCGTAAGCGCAAGTTATTTGCGCTGTTAAGCGCCGAAACGAGCGTGCCGTAAACTTTGAGAATGCCAGATCTCAAAGGTAATCTGCTCCAAGCTGACCAACAGCTTCCCTTTTCCCACGTCCCCCATCCATTCAAAAAACCTTTTGCGCTGCCGTAACGCGCGAACCGCGCGCCGGGAGATCCGCCCGGAAGCGGCGCTTACTTTTCGCCGTCGGCCGCGTCCGCCCCGAAGCGGGCGCGCGCCTGCTGCAGGGCCTCCTCAAGGCGCGTCATCTCTTCCAGAATCTCTTCGCTGCGTTGCTTGCAGGCGTCGAACGCGCGCAGCAGCTCATTGGAGCGGCTGTGGTCCGCGTAAACCTGCGGGTCGGCCAGCTGGGCCTCCACGGCGCTCTGCTCTTCCAGGACCGCAGCCAGTTCCTTTTCCTGTGCGGCATAGCGCTCCTGCAGGGGCCTGAGCTCCTTGTGCAGGGCATTGCGGCGCGCGGCCTGTTCGCGCTTAAGGCGCTTCTGCTCTTCACGGGAAAGGGCGGGCTGGTCCTTGGGGGCTGCCTGCTCCGCCGCGCGGCCGGATTGGGGGCCCGTCGCGCCCGGACCGGATTTAGCCGCGCCCGCGGGCTGGGTCAGACGCGCGCGCCGGGCCGCATCATAAGAGGAAAAATCAGGGTAGAGGTCCAGGCCGCGGCGGGTCAGCTCCCAGGCTTCCGCGCCCACCTGGGAGAGCAGCCAGCGGTCATGGGCCACCATGAGCAGGGTGCCGTCAAACTTCTGCAGGGCGCTGATAAGGGCCTCGCGGCTTTCCAGGTCCAGGTGGTTGGTGGGCTCGTCCAGCAGCAGGAAGTTGCAGCGCCTGAGGAACAGGCTTGCCAGCACCAGTCGGCTTTTTTCACCACCCGAAAGGGCGCTTACCTGACGGTCAAAATACTCCTGCCCCAGCAGAAAGAGGCCCAGCACGCTCATGAGC
This sequence comes from Desulfovibrio legallii, assembly GCF_900102485.1. NCBI lineage: Bacteria > Pseudomonadati > Thermodesulfobacteriota > Desulfovibrionia > Desulfovibrionales > Desulfovibrionaceae > Desulfovibrio > Desulfovibrio legallii. Next base: position 118,715 of record NZ_FNBX01000005.1, read on the forward strand.
TCTTCTTCCGTGGTGCGCGGATCGGCCAGGCGGCGGATCTCGCCCAGCACGGTGGTGTCCGGCCGCAGGGTGTCCATCTGATGCTGGGTGTAAAAGCCCAGACGCAGCTGCGGGGCCGTGACCACATTGCCGCCGCAGCGCTCCAGCCGCCCGGCCAGAAGGCGCAGCAGGGTGGATTTGCCGCAGCCGTTGGGGCCCACCAGGGCCACGCGCTGCCCGCGATAGAGGGTAAAGGTGAGCGCGGGCCAGAGCTCGCGCCCGTCCTCAAAGCGGAAGGCCAGGTCCGCCGCGGCCAGGGCCACCTTTTCCAGGTGCGGGGCCTCCGGCCAGGTGAAGTTGAGCTCCTTGCGCTTGGGCTCCGGCCGGTAGTCCTCCAGCTGCTTCTCCAGCTTTTTTGCCATCTTCTGGCGGGAACCAGCCTGGCGGGCCTTGGTGGCCTTGGCCCGGAAGCGCTCCACAAAGGCCATCTTGCGGTTAAGATCGTCCTGCAACGCGCGGGCCTCGCGTTCGCGCTGGGCGTTGTATTCCTCCTGCAGGGCCAGAAACTGGGTGTAGGTGGCCTTGCGGAACACGGGCCTGGAAAGCCCCAGATAGAGCACATGGCTGCCCACGTTGTCCATGAACACCCTGTCGTGGGCCACAAAAACCAGCGCGCCCTTGAAATCCAGCAGAAAGGATTCCAGCCACTCCACGGCTTCCACGTCCAGGTGGTTGGTGGGTTCGTCCAGCAGCAGCACGTCGGCCCCGGCCGTGAGCACACGGGCCAGTTTGGCACGCTCGCGCCAGCCGCCGGAAAGCTCCCGCAGGGTACGCCCCCACTTGCGCTCGGCAAAGCCCAGGCCGGAAAGCACGGCCTTGGCCCTGTGCTCCGGATTGTAGCCGTACTGCGCCTCCAGCTCGGTCTGGCGCTGCATAAGCTCAGCCAGGAGCGCGTTGTCCTTGCGGGCCGCCGCGTCCTCCCACTGGGCCCAGAAGTCGTTCCAGTCGTGGAGCACGTCCAGCACATAGGTCAGCAGGGGCGTTTCCAGAGCTTCTTCGGAAAGCTCCTGCTCCACAAAGCCCAGGCGGCAGCCGCGCGGCAGCAGAACGCGCCCCGCGTCCGGGCTTTCCACCCCGGCCAGCAGGCGCAGCAGGGTGGATTTGCCCGTGCCGTTGGGCCCGCACACGCAGAGCCGCACGCCGGAATCCACCTCCAGCGAAAAATTATTGAAAATGTCCCGTCCGCCGAAGGATTTGGAAAGTTCCTGAATAGTGATCTTCACAGTTGACCCTCGCGGCGATAGCCCTCCGCGGCTTCACGCATGCCCGCCTCCAGCGCCACTTGCGGGGCAAAGCCCAGCTCGCGGCAAAGGCGGCTGTTGTCGCAGAGCCAGCCCACCTGGCGGGCTTCGCGGTATTTATCCAGATTCCAGTTGGGGGCGCGCCGGAGCCGCCCGCCGCCCAGAGAGCGCGGCCAGCGGGCCAGCAGGGCGTCGGCGCAGCAGGCCAGGCCGGAGCTTGCAAGCGCGGCCAGGGCCATGAGCGGCAAAGGCAGGCGGAGAATGCGCACCGGGCCCCTGGGCCGCCCTGTAACCGCGCGCACGGCTGCGCCCATAACCCGGCAGAACCCGGCCATGCTGTAAACCGCGCCGTCGCTGCAGTGATAGACCCCGCACGCCTCCGGCTTGCAGGCGCAGAGCACGGCCTGGGCCATATCCGCGGCGTGCACGGCGCTCACGGGGAAGTCGCGCCCCGCGCCGGGGCTCACGGCCAGGCCCAGCCGCACCCCACGGAACACGGGCAGCAGCCCTTTGTCCCCGGAGCCGTAAATAATGGGCGGCCGCAGCGTCACCAGGCGCGCGCCCAGGGCGCGGCCCAGAATCTGTTCCGTAAGCAGTTTGGACCAGCCGTAGGCCGAGACCGGGGCCGGGGGCGTCCCCTCCGTAACGCCGGGGGCTGTGGCGCAAGGGCCTGTGGCCGCCAGGCTGGAGACCAGCACAACCCGCGTCGGGCCCGCGTCGCCCAGGGCCGTGCAGGCCCCGGCCAGAGAGCGGGCCGCCAGGGCGTTGGCCCGCAGATAGTCCTGCCAGCCCAGGCCGAAGAGCAGGGCGGCCATGTGGATGCAGATATCCTGCCCCTCCAGGGCCGCCGCGAGCCCCTCCCCGGAGGACAGATCGGCCCGCGCCACGGCCGCGCCTTGCGGCAGGCCGTCCGTACGGGAGGTTGCCCGCACCAGGCAGGTGACCCGCGCGCCCGCGGCCAGCAGCTGCGGCAGCAAATGCCGCCCCACAAAGCCCGTGCCGCCCGTGAGCAGCACCTTTCTGCCCGCAAGCGCGTTGGGGCAGCTCCCCGCGCCGCCAGGGCGGGCTGCCGCACTGTGGGAAGCGGCCGAAGCTGCAGCGGCGCAGTCTGCCGCGGCCGGAAAGGGCTGCCGCGACGCGGCGGGGGCGTTGCTCATGAGGCGGCCTCGGCGTCGTCCGGCGCTTCCGCCGTGATTTCCCGCCGGTAAATGCGGTAGCGCTTGGTGATGCGGCCGGAAAAATCCTCAATAAGCTCATCCACGGCCACGTTGTCCTCCAGCACCCAGGAGCCTTCCACCCACTGGAATTCCGGCTTGCGCCGCGCCGTCTCCAGCATGTAGTCCAGAAGCAGCAAAGGCAGGCCCAGGAGGCGGAATTCCTCCTTGATGCCAAAGAGGATGATGCGATAGCCGCTGCGGATGGCCGCGCGGGAACGCCACCAGTGCCAGGGGGCCAGGGGGCCCAGGCCGCCGTTGAGGCGCTTGAGCAGGGGGTTCATGTCCGGCAGGGCCACCATGCCCGCGGCGGGCTCGTCCTGATGGAAGAAGAGCGCAAAAAACTCCGGATCCAGAATGCCGGAAAGCTCCTTGACGTGCTCCTGCGCCTCGCCCTCGGAAAGGGGCGCAAAGCCCCAGTTTTTGGCCCAGGAAATGCGGTAGATTTCCAGCATGGCCCGGATGTCGTCCTTGAGGGTGGCCTTGCTGGAGGTGCGGCAGGTGAAGCGGGCCTCGGCCTTGAGCCGGGCCACCTCCGCGCTGAGCCATTCCGGCGGGGTCATGCGGCTGCGCTCGATAAGGTAGGCAAAAAGATCCTGCTCCTTGCGCAGACGCCAGCTTTCCAAAAATTCCGCGTAGTAGGGCGGATTCCAGGGCATCATAATGGTGGGCGCGAGTTCAAAGCCGTCCACCAGCAGGCCGCAGGTATAATTGGTGGAGGGGTTGAGCGGCCCGCGCATGAAGTCCATGCCCTCATGGGCCAGCCAGCCGCGCGCCGCGTCCAGCAGGGCGTGGGCGGCCTCGCGGTCTTCGGCGCACTCAAAAAAACCGAAGGCCCCGCAGCGCTCCTGGGCGTAGCTGTTGTACTTTTCGTCCACAATGGCGGCAATGCGGCCCACGGGCACGCCGTCGCGCAGGGCCAGAAAAAGCTCGCGCCGGGCCGTCTCCCAAAAAGGATGCCGGCCGGGGGTCAGCAGGCGGCTGTCCTGGCTTTTGAGGGGCGGCGTCCAGGGGGACTCCGGAGCGTAAAGCCCGAAGGGCAGGTCCACAAAGGTCGCGAGTTCCCCTCCCGACCGCACGGGCGCAATGCAGAGCCCCATGTCTAGCTGTCCAGCTCAAGGCTGCCGCAGAACGCGGCCAGGTTGTCGATATTCAGACGCTGGCAGGCCGCGGGCAAATCCCGCGCCAGGGCAAAGGCGCAGTCGGGGCGCAAGAAGTTGCCCGTGCCCACCTGCACGGCCTGCGCGCCCGCCAGCAAAAATTCCAGGGCATCCTCGGCGGTGAGGATGCCGCCGACGCCCACTATCGGGATTTTGACCGCCCGCGCCGCCTGCCACACGCAGCGCAGGGCCACGGGCTTGATGGCCGGGCCGGAGAGCCCGCCCACCACATTGGCCAGACGGGGCCTGCGGGTCTGCACATCCACGGCCATGCCCAGGAGCGTGTTGATGCACGAGATGCTGTCCGCCCCTGCAGCCTCCACGCTGCGGGCCATCTGGGCAATATCCGTCACATTGGGCGAAAGTTTGACCATGATGTGCTTATCCGGCGCGGCCTTGCGCACGGCCTCCGTAACCTGGGCGGCCATGGCCGGATCCTGGCCGAAGGCAAGCCCCCCCTGCCGCACGTTGGGGCAGGAGACGTTGACCTCCAGGGCCGCCACGCCTTCCTCCCGGTTGAGGCGCGCGGCAAGCTCGCCGAACTCCTCCGTCGAGGCGGCGTAAATATTGACGATGACGGCTGTTTCCGCCCAGGGCAGGTGGGGCAGCTTGCGGACGCAGAAATCCTCCACGCCGTCGTTCTGCAGGCCCACGGCGTTGAGCATGCCCGCCGTGGTTTCCACAATGCGCGGCGTGGGATTGCCGGGCCGCGGCGTGAGGGAAAGGCCCTTGGTGACCAGCCCGCCCAGGGAAGCCAGATCGCCGTAAGAGGCGAACTCCAGCCCGTAACCGAAGGTGCCGGAAGCCGTGAGCACAGGATTCTTCAGGGTCAGATCGTGATTCTGTCCCTTAAGGGTGACGGAAAGGTCCATGGGTTCTCCACCGTCCGCAACGTTGGCGCGCGCGGCGCGGCACTCCGCGCCGGGGCGCTCCTGCGACGCGCATGGCCGGTTCGGGCGCGTCCGGGTCGGTTCGCGGCCGCAGCGGCGTCCGCCCCGGCCTGGGCGGCTCCCCGCCGAGGGGGAGCGGCCGCGCGCAAGACCGCCGCCGGTCGCGCCGCGTTACAGTTCTACCTGATCGGACCAGAATACCGGCCCGTGGTTGCACACCTGCACATAGCCCTCGCGCTTCTCAGGCACGGGCCAGGCCGCCGTAGTCTTGGTCACGCAGCCCAGGCACGCGCCCACGCCGCAGGCCATGCGGTTTTCCAGCGAAAGCTGGCAGCGCACGCCCGTTTCCGCGGCGAATTTCTGCACCGTGCGCAGAAAAGGCACGGGCCCGCAGGCCAGGACAAGCCCCTTCTGTTCGGCGTATTCGCCCATGCGCTCCTGCAGGGTGAAGATAAAGTTGTCCAGATCGCCGGGCACGGTTTCCCGCAGGGTGTCCAGGGGCACATGTTCGTTGATGCTGTCCACGGGGTAGCAGCTGAGGGGCTCCCGATGGCCGAAGAGCATGGTCAGGTTCCAGGGCTTGGGGTGCTCGCTCACATAGCCCACAAAAGGCACGATGCCCATGCCCCCGGCCAGGAGCAGGGTGGGGGTGTCCGGCTCCATGACGAAGCCGTTGCCCAGCGGGCCCCAGACGCGCACGCTGTCCCCGGCCTTAAGCTGGGCCATGCGCTTTGTGCCTTTGCCGCGCACCTGGAAGAAGCAGATCATGTGGCGGGCCGTCATGTGGCAGATGCCCAGAGGACGCGCCCAGGGGATGTCCAGCCCGAAATTGTGGGGGCGGAGCATCACAAACTGGCCCGGCTTCCACTGCGTCCATTCCGGACGGGCGAGCCGCAGGGCGAAGAAGCGGCTTTCGTGTCCTGTCTGGCCGAAGGGCACCAAGTCCAGAACCTCAAGCTCGCAGGAGGTTGGTTGCGACATATGTCTACTATAGGCGGAGAGCCCGGCCCGGTCAACAGGCCGAAGCGGAAAGGCCGGTGCGGCGGCGCGGGCCCCATAACGCCCCCCAAAGGGCCGGAGCGCCCACTGCAGCGCATCGCGGCTGCGACACAGGCGCGGCGACTGCGCAAACGGCCGCCCGGAGCAACTGGCGGGCCGGTTCGCCCCCGCAGGGGGGAGGGGGACGCCATCAGCGTTGAAATGCCGTGACGCCTGCGCGGGCAGACGTTTGCCGCGCAGACGCAAGCGAATGCATTATGCCGGCAAAAAGCCGGAACGGGCGGGGCGCAACCTTTGAGAACGCCTCTGCCCAAAGGCAAGCTGCGCTACAGACCCAGCAGGGCGAAGACGCGGCTCTGGCTGAGGTTGTGCGCGGCCAGCGCGCCCACGCTGTCCCCCAGGATCATGTTCTGGGTTTCGTGCAGCACGCCCTCGGCTTCTTCATCGGTGAGCAGATTGGCGGTGCTCAGGCTGACCACGTCCTGCACGGCGGCGGGGGCGGCGGAAGCCGCGCTCTCTTTGTCCGAAAGAAGGAAATTGAAGGGGTTGGCGGCGTTGATGCTGGAAATTTCCATGCTGGCGTCCTCGCATTTTGCGCGCCCTTGCGGGCGGAGGGGTCAAATTTGCCGCACAAGGGTGCGGACGCCGGGAAAGATGCAATTTGCGGGCCAGAAAACAGCCCCAGGACGCAAGGCCCCAGGGCTGTTCGCAGCATTGCGCACGCCGCAAGGCCCTTGCCCGACGACCAGCCGGGAAGAGCCGCCGCGGCTCAGGCTTCGTCCTCCTGCGCTTCTTCCGCCGCTGCGCCCGGCGTCACGGCGCTTACGTCCACCACGCGGACGTCGCCGCGGGTTTCGTTAACTTTTTTGCGGAAGCTCTGGCGGCGGTCTTCGCCGTCCAGAAGCCCGGCCAGCCATTCCATGACGTGCAGCACCGGGCGCTTCTCATGCATATTAATGCAGCAGCGGGCAATGCCGATCTTGCACGAGGGGCAGCCCACCACTACCGGGCCCTGGTAGCCGCCTTCAAAATCCTTGCCCAGGCGCTCCTGCTTGCGGGCCCGCAGCAGGTTGTAGATCTGGGGCGAGGTCACCGCGCCCATGCCCGATTCGCCGCAGCAGCCGGGGTTGAGGCGCACCTGCGCCCCGCTGAAATCGGAAAGCGCCCTGACAATCTGGTTCTGGCCCTTGATTTTGTGCACGTCGGCCCATTCGCAGTGACAGGCCCCGTGGTAGATGAGCTCCGCGCCTTCGGGCAGGGGCGCGCGGATATCCTCTTTGCGCAGCAAGGGCAGCACGATCTGGCCCACGTCGCGGATGGTCAGATCCGGGAAGAGGGTTTCCATGTGCATGCGCTCCAGGCCGTCGCGGCAGGAGCCGCAGGCCGTGGCCAGATGTTTGACGCTGAAGCCCTGTTTGACCAGGTTGCGCAGCATGGAAGTCAGGTACTGGCGATTTTGCGCCAGGTTGTCCTCAAAGGCCGTATCCATGCCCGCGGCCAGCAGGGGGAAGCCGCAGCAGAGGTGCCGGGGCGGCACGGCCACGGCAAAGCCCGCCTTAAGCAGGAGCAGGATGGAAGACATGCCGATGCGGTCGTAAAAAAGCGCCCCGCCGCAGCCGGGGAAGTAGAGCACGCAGGGCATGCCGGGCCTGGGCTCGGCGGGCGCGAAGACAGAGCCGCGGTGCAGCTTGAGGGCCTCGTAAAGATTGGTGTAGCCCATCTTGGGCCCCCGCCCGGAGAACATGGGGCTCTGCATGCGGCGCTTCCACATTTCCGGCACGAAGCCCAGCATTTTGTTCTGCATTTTCTGGCCCAGGGAAGCCATTTTGGCGGCCTTGGGCGCGCGGTGGGCAATATCGCGCGAGAGCCACTCCAGGGCGCGGTCCTTGATGGGGTGGCCGCTGGCACCTTCGTGCTCCAGCAGGGCGCGCAGGGTGAGGGCCACCTCGCCCGAGGGAATTTTGACCGGGCAGTTGGCCATGCAGCGGCCGCAGGCCGTGCAGTGCTCCACTAGGTCGCGCATGGCCTTGAGCAGGCGCTCGTCAATGCGGCCCTTGTTGACCTGGCTGTAGTAAACGGCCTCCAGCAGCATGCCCAGCACCATGTTTTTGTTACGGGGGTGGTACTGCATGGAGCGCTCTGGATAACACATGGCGCAGACCTGCTTGCACTTGCCGCAGCGCGTGCAGACCTGAATGGCCGTGAGCAGGCCGATGAGCTTATCCTTATCCGGCAGGCCGCTTTCGCGGATGTCGCGGATGAGCCGGTTGAAGGAGAAGGTAAAGGGCCGCACGGGCAGCTCGCGGTAGACGAGCTTGGCGGGGTTCATGACGTCGCGCGGGTCCACGCGCTCCTTGAAGGCCCGCAGGGCGTCCATTTTATCCTTGCCGAAGAAGGAAATCTTGGTGATGCCGATGCCGTGCTCGCCCGAAACCTCGCCGCCCATTTCCTGGCACTCGGCCATGACGCGGGCCGCGGTTTCCTCGGCCTCCTCCAGCATGCGGGCGTCGTTGGAGTTCACCGGGATGTTCACATGGCAGTTGCCGTCGCCCGCGTGCATGTGGCTGGCCACCACAATGCGGCTGGCCTCCATGTAGTCGCGGATGGCCGCAATTTTTTTGGCCAGGTGGGGATATTTTTCCTGCAGGGCCTGCAAAAAAACCGCAGCGCGGGCGGACATTTCCGTATCGGAAACTTCGCCCGCCGGCACGTCGCCCGAAGCGGCCTTGGAAACCTGTGAGAACTCGCGGTTGAAGTCCTTGTCCTCCAGGGGGAAGCCGGGCAGACGGCCTGCCTCCTGCAGGGCGTGGCGGTAGGCCGCGGCCGTGCATTCCAGGTTGATCTGCTCCAGGAAGAGGGCAAAATCGGGGATGCGGTCCATGGGGATGACCACGTCCTCGTTCATCTTAAAGCCTGAGGTGCGCTTGGCGATGGCGGAGAGCTTGTGGCGGTCCTCCCAGAAGCGTTCGGCCTCCTTGTCGTCCCCGGCCACGATGATATCCACGTTTTCCTGGCGCTCCACCACGCTCACGATGTCGCCCACGCACTTGTCCAGCAGGTAGGGGTCGTCGCCGTCCACCTGCAGGATGATTACCGAGATGGGCAGGCCCTCGTATTTTGTGGACTTGCGCTTGTAGTCAATGGCCTGGACGTACTTGGCGTTAAATTCCTCCATGGCCGAGAGGTGGGCGTAGTCGCCTTCTTCACGGATGCGGTTGCGCAGGGCCACCAGCTCGCGCACCACCACGGCCGCCGGGTGCATGGAACGGCCGAAAAATTCCAGCACCATGACCCGCTTGTACCTGGGCTTGGGGTGGATGATGAAGCAGGCCTCGGTAATGATGCCGTCCACGCCCTCTTTCTGCATGCCGGGCAGGCCGCCCAGCACCTTGTTGGTCACGTCCTTGCCCAGGCCGGGCAGGCGGATTTCATCGCCGCGCAAATGCACCACATTGCGCACGCCGCCGCTCACGTCCTTGACCACAAAGACGGCGGTTTCGTCCGGCAGGATCTTGTGGCGGGGATGGTTCTCCCGCTCCACGGTGATGATCTCGCCCGTGGGGGTGACCATGCGCCACCAGAGCAGGTTGTCCAGGGTGGTGCCGTACTCAAAGGCCATGGGGCCGCCGGCGTTTTCCGAAACGTTGCCGCCGATGCTGGAGGCCTGCTTGGAGGCCGGATCCACGGAGAAAAGCGCGCCGGCCTTGTCCACGGCCGTGGCCACGGCCTGGGTGATGGCCCCGGCCTCACAGGTGACGGTCATGTTTTCCAGGTCCACGGGCCCGATGCGGGTAAGGCGCGTCAGGCTGACAATGACCGTGCGCTTGCGCGCGGGCACGGCCCCGCCCGTCATGCCGGATCCGCCCCCGCGCGGGATGAGGGCAAACTTCATCTCGTTGGCCAGGCGCACCAGATGGGCCACCTGCTCGGTCGTATCCGGCTCCACCACCAGAAGGGGCAGCTCCATGCGCAGATCTGTGGCGTCCGTAGCCGATTCCACCAGGGCGGCCGGATCGGTGAGCACGCATTCGGCGGGCAGCATGCGCTGCAAGGCCTCAATGAGATTTTCACGAAAATCCGCCTCGGCCTCGTAGGCGGACCAGAACATGGTGATGCCCTCGCCGATGGCCGTGGCATAGTAGTGGGCCAGGGAGACGGATTCCTTCTCAAAGCTCTCCCGCACGCTCTGGCGCACGGTTTCGGCGTCGATAAAGGGGTTGTAGGCCACCAGGAAGAGCTCTTCGGCAATGGCGATGGCCAGGTTGCGCACCGATTCGGGCCATTCGGCAAAATCGTCGATGTTGATGCGCAGGATGCGGTTCACCACATAATCTGGGGCGATGGAAATATGCGGACCCTTGTGGGGCATGACGTGCTACCTCGTGAATTCCGGCGGGGTGCGCTCATGCCGGGCGCGGCGGCCCGAGCGGAGCGATCTTCGCCCTGGACGGCGGGGGCGCGGCCCATAATGAGCCGTCCGGTTGCGGGGGAAGCCTTTTTTCTACGTTGTAAGCCGCCGCTTGGCAAGTGCCGCCCCCCCCCTTTGACATTTGGGACCGAGCGGCTATGCTGCAGCATGCGTCTTCGCCGCCTGGAGGTGCAGAGTTTTTATGCTGATCCTCAAACTGCAACCCCTCACCGACGCCTTTGACTGGCTGCATGTGGCCTGGGAGCACGCCGCCACCCAGCGCCGCGTGGCCTTCTGCATCCTCTGGGTCTACCTGCTGGCCCTGCTGGGCGTGGAGCTGCGCCGCCAGGGGCTTCTGCCGCCCTGGCTTGCCGCCATGACGCCCGCCAGCCATTTTTACGCCATCCACCTGGCCTTTACGCTCATCCTGGTGCTGGAGGTCATGGGCCTTATTCTGGTCATCCCCAGTTCGCTTTCGCAATCCATGGGCAAACAGTTTGAGATCCTTACCCTCATCCTGCTGCGCAACGCCTTCAAAGAGCTGGCCCACCTGCCGGAACCGGTGAGCGTGGTCAACGGCATGCAGCCCGTGTACAATATTGCCGTTTCCGGCGCGGGCGCGCTTTGCGTTTACCTTTGCCTGGGGCTTTACCGGCGCATGGCCAGACGCCACCCGCACTTTATCCAGACGCCGCAGCTGCGCATGGGCTATGTGCTGAGCAAAAAACTGCTGGCGCTGACCCTGTTCTGCGTTTTTCTGGTCATCGGCATCCGGGATTTTATCCTCTTTATCCGCACCGGCGCGGACCAGAATTTTTTTGAAACCCTCTACACGGTGCTCATTTTTGCGGACATCGCCCTGGTGCTTATTGCCCAGCGCTACATGCCCGCCTTCCACGCCGTATTCCGCAATTCCGGCTTTGTCATCGGCACCTTGCTCATGCGGCTGGCGCTCTCTGCCAGCCCGCTCTGGAGCCCCGCCATCGGCCTTTTCGCCGCGCTTTTCGTCCTGGCCCTGACCTGGGGCACCAATTATTTCACACCTGACGGGGACACTCCCGCTGCCGGCTGACGCGCGCAGCCTTTGCGACCTGACCCTGAGGGCTGCAAACCAGCGGCAAGACGGACAGCGTCAGGGCTTTGCTGCCATGCTTCGTCAGGAGGACGCCTGACGCATCCTCATGAGGAAGAAAAGTTTCTTGAAGGATGGGGGGTGTGGGGGGAAGGGAACTTTTGTGAACAAAAGTTCCCTTCCCCCCACAAAAAACTCCTGTCCAGCGGCCCCTTATCGGGGTTCGCGCAGGCTTTGGTCGAAGCCGGCGATGATAGGATAGAGGAAGTATTCAATAATGCGGCGTTCGCCCACGTTGATTTCGGCGGAGACGGTCATGCCGGGCAGAATGGTGAAGCCCTGGGGCAGGCTGCGCATGCTGGACAGGGGATCCGGCGGCAGTTCCAGGCGGGCGCGGTAAACGCTTTGTTCGCCGGCGGCGGTTTTTTTGAGGAAGGCGTCTTCGCTGACGGCCAGGACGGTGGCGTCGATTTTGCCGTGCTTCTGGAAGGGCATGGTGGCGAGTTTGACGCGGGCGGTCTGGCCCACGCGCACATAGCCGATATCCTGGGGCTGAATTTCCACGTCCACTTCCAGGGGGCTGTTGAGGGGCACCAGGGTAACCAGGGCTTCGGCTTCATCGGCCACGGAGCCCACGTTGCGCTTGGCCACCTCCAGCACCACGGCGTCCATGGGCGCGCGGATGTTGACGAGCTCATTCATTTTCTGCGCTTTATTGAGCTGTTCGCGGGCCTGGTCCAGGTCACGCCGCACGGTGACCATCTCCTGGGCGGTGCTGCTGCGCCAGCCGGTGAGGTAAGCGGCCTTGTCCGCTTCCACGCTGGCGGCTTCGTAGCGCAGCTCCTGGATGCTGCTGTCCAGGCGGAGCACGTCGCTCTCCACGGTGAGGCGGTCTTTTTTCACCTCCAGGAAGCCGGCGCGGGCCTCGATGCCCTGCTCATAGAGCTTGCGGCGCATTTCTTCAAATTCGCGATAGATCTTCAGGCGTTCCTTGCGGCGCTGGAGGTCCTCGATGGTGGAGGCAATTTCCGAGACCAGGCGTTTTTCCTGCTCTTCATAGGTGCGGATGCGGGCGGCGAACTCCGCATGCCGGTTCTGGTAAATATCGGCCTGCACGCGCTGTTCGCGCTGCTGGGAGGCATTGAGGGGCGGGGCCTCCGGAGCCGGCGGCGGGGGGTAGGTGGTTTCGTCCATTTCGCACTGCAGGCGGGCGGCGTGGGCGGAGAGGCTGATGATGCGCTCCTGCAGCTGGGAGAGATCGGCCTGGGCAAAGGTGGGGTCCAGCACCACCAGGAGGTCGCCTTTGTGGACGCGCTGGCCCATGACCACGCGGATATCCTTGACGAGCGAGATGCTGTAGGACTGCAGCACCACCGGGGTGGCCACGGTAACGATTTTGCCCTCGGCGGAGACGATTTTGTCGATCTTGCCCACAATGGCCCAGATGATGAGCACGCAGAGCACGCCGGCCAGGGTAAAGAGGGTCCAGCGGGCGCCCAGGGGCGGCGTGGCGCGCTCCAGCAGGACGCGGTCGGGCTGGAAGCGCAGAATGTCGCGCGGCACCTCGCGCTGTTGCTGGGGCTGCTGGGGCTGATCCGCTGCAGGGGCGGCGCCTGCCGCAGGGGCGTCGCCTGCCGTGACGGGCAAAGACAGCGGCGGGGGCGACGCGGGCCGGAAGCGGGCGGGCAGCAGCGCAAGGCAGCGCGCCCGCAGAAGGGCAAGGAAGGACGGCAGGCTCACAGCACCCCCTGTTGAACGGCGTTCTGGCGATCCCAAAGCGCGCGGTAGATGGGGCACTCGGCATAGACTTTTTCGTGGGGGCCCGCGCCCACCAGGCGGCCGTTGTCCAGCACCAGGATCTGGTCGGCATGGCGCAGCATGGAAAGGCGGTGGCTTACGATGATCATGGTGCGGCCCCTGCCGATGGTATTGATGTTGCCCTGGATTTCGGCTTCGCTTTCGGGGTCCAGGGCGCTGGTGGCTTCGTCAAAAATCATGAGCTTGGGATCCGTGAGCAGGGCGCGGGCAATGGCCAGGCGCTGGCGCTGCCCGCCGGAGAGGTTGGAGCCGCCCTCCTCCAGCACGGTATTGTAGCCTTCGGGCAGTTTTTCAATGAACTCGTGGGCTGCGGCCATGCGGGAGGCGTGGACAATTTCTTCCAGGGTGGCCGTGGGCCTGGTCATGGCGATATTGTCGCGCACGCGGCCGCGGAAGAGGAAGTTTTCCTGCAGCACCACGCCGATGGAACGGCGCAGGTGGGCCATGTCAATATCGCGGATATTGTGGTTGTCTATCCAGATATCGCCTTCCTGCAAGGGCTGCAGGCGCTGGATAAGCCGGGTGAGCGTGCTCTTGCCCGAGCCGGAGCGCCCCACAACGCCCAGCACGCTGCCCGCCGGGCAGTCGAAGCTCACGTCCGAGAGGGCGGGCGCGCCGTCCTTGGTGTAGCGGAAGGTGAGGTTGCGGCAGCGGATGGCCCCGTTAATGCGGGGCAGCACGCCGCGCGCGCCGCCGTCTTCCGGGGGTTCGTCCATCACCTGGGCCAGCATGCGCATGGAGATGCCCGTTTCCTGGTACTGCTGGATAAGCCCGGCAATCTGCACCAGGGGGCCCGTAACGCGGGCGGAGTACATGTTAAAAGCCACCAACGCGCCCACGGTCATGGTGTTGTCAAAGACCTGGTAGACGCCCCACCAGATGATGGCCAGGGTCATGCACTTCTGCATCACCTGCATGAAGGTGCTGATGGCGATGGACATTTTGCCCACGCGGAAGCGCATGCCCGTAGCCACGGCGGCGCGGTTGTCCCAGCCGCGACGGCGCAGGGGCTCCAGCGAGAGGGATTTGACGGTGGGCATGGCCCGGATGTTTTCCACCAGAAAGGCCTGACGTTCGCCCTCAGTGGCGTAAAGATCCTGCAGGCGCTGGCGGAAGGGCCCCATAGCCAGGAAGATGATCAGCGCGGAAAGGCCGGAAAAAAGCAGCACCAGCACGGTCAGCCGCCAGCTGTAGGCAAAAAGGATGGGCAGCACCACAAAGAGGGAGACGCTGTCCAGCATGGCCCCGAACAACCGGCCCGTGAGAAATTCGCGGATTTTTTCCGGCTGCTGCATGTGCTTGATAAGCACGCCGGCCGGGGTGCGCTCAAAAAACGGCAAGGCCACGCTGGTAAGGTGCTCAAAGGTGCGGATGGCCAGGCGCAGATCAATGACGCTGGTGGCGTAGAGCAGCAGGTAAGAGCGCAACCAGCCGAAAACGGCCTCAAAGATGATGGCCGCCAGCATGCCCAGGGCCAGCACGTGGAGGGTTATTTCCGCGTGGTGGGTCACCACGCGGTCAATAATAATCTGGAAAAACAGCGGCATGGCCAAGCCCAGCACCTGCAGGGCAATGGCGGCCAGGCCCACTTCGGCCATATTGGCCTTCATCTGCTTTATTTCGTTGAGAAAGAACGAGAAGCCAAACTTTTTGGGCGGCGGGGGAATGGCGCTTTCCACATGCAGGGATTTGACAAAGGTCACCTGCCCGGTGAGCAGGGGCTCCACCTCGGCCCTGGGCAGGGTGACGTGCCCGGCAAAGGGGCGGTCGGGGTTTTCGATTTCCAGGCCGCCGTCCTCGTGGATCTGCCAGAGGATGAGCAGCCCCCCGCCCTGGCAGTGCAAAATGGCCGGCAAGGCGGACTGCATCTGCATAAGGCCGTCCAGGCCCAGAGCTGCCGTATGGCCCTGAAAGCCGTTGTCCCCCAGCATGCGCAAAAAGAGTTTGGGGTCCGGCTCGCCGTTCTGGAGCAGGTAGGCGTGGATAAGGTCGTCGGCGGCCAGGTCTTTGTTGTAGTGGCGGGCAATGCTCACCAGGGCCTGCACATGCCGATGGGGCTGCCGCTGGGGGGTCAGCAGCAGGGCCACGCCCGCGCACTGGGGCTCCAGCTCGGCAAAGGGGACGTTGATCTGCTTGAGGGGCTTTTGGGTCGGATCAATAATGCTGGCCAGGGGCTTGCCGCGCACCTTGCCCACAAACAGCACGGAAGCGCCGTTTTTGAGCAGCAGCGCCACGGGGCCGGCCAGGGGCCGGGCAGCAATATCCGCCAAAGGCTCCTCTCGCACCACATTGACGCCAAGCCCCAGGCGCTGCCCCAGCGCCTCAAGGTCCGCTTCCGACACAGAACCTTTCTGGGGCACGCTCACGGATGCGGGCGCGGGCAGTTTGCACAAATGCGCGGCCAGCGCCAGGCAGGGAACAACGGAAGTAGGAAATTGCATGGTTGCCTTTTTGCGTGGGCTTACGCCTGATTCAGGTAATACGCGGCCTTAAGCAGGGCCACATGGCGGGGCAGCAGTTTGTGCAGGGCGTAGCGGTTCAGGATGGTCTTGCGGGCATTGGCCCGCACCCTGTCCAGCTTTTCACGGTTGGCCAGGCAGGCGGCCACGCGCCGGGCCAGGGCCTCATGGTCCCAGAAATCCGTCAGAAAGCCGTTGACGCCGTCCTGCACCACTTCGCGCACGGGTTCGGTATTGGAGGCCACCAGCAGGCAGCCGCAGCTCATGGCCTCCAGCATGGACCAGGAGAGCACAAAGGGCGCGGTGAGGTAGACGTGCACGTCTGAGGCGCGCAACAGCGCCCGGTACTGGTCGTAAGGCTGAAAGGGGATGAAGTGCACCCGGCTGTCGTCCACCGTCACTTCTTCGCGCAGCACGTCCTTCCAGGTTTTGCCGTCCTTGCGCTTGCCGCTGTAGGCCGCGCGGTCGTCGGCCATAATGACCACGTGGGCCCTGGGCCGGGCCGCCAGCAGGGAAGGCAGGCTGCGGTAAAAGGTGGGAAAGCCGCGGTAGGGCTCCAGCCCGCGCGTGGCGTAGGTGACGATTTCCCCGGCCTGCGAGAGGTCCAGCCCCTTAAGCCTGAGGGGCGTTTTGGCCTGGGGCGCAAAAAACTGGGTGTCAATGCCGTCGTGCAGGGTATGGATTTTGTGCAGAAATTCCGGCGGATGCTGGGTGCGCTGCCATTCCGTGGGGGCAATGCCCAGCACGCATTCCTTAAGGGCCGAAAGCGTGCACATGTTGCTCTGGCGGTTTTCGGCGCGGGTATTGAGCGCCACGGGCTTGTCGCCGGCAAAAAAGCGCGTGTCCGCATTGGCGGAGTAATACCACTCAAAAAAACCGGCGTGGGCCGCCTCCGGAAAAATGTCCGGCGCGTAGATGCAGCAGCCGAAACCCACATGCCCGTAGATGAGATCCGGCCGGTAGCCCTCCTTGCGCAGCGCCACCATGGCGTCGGCAAAGCGCTCGCCCTGCGCAAGCAGGGTCAGGTACTTTTTGCGCGGGGAGCTGGGGGTTTTTTCTTCCGTCGGCAGAGGCACCTGACGCCATTCCACGCCGGGCACATTGAGGTCTTTACGCCGGTAGTGGGAAAGAAAAAGCACCTTATTGGCCGGGTCCGCAGCCAGCTCCACGGCCAGACGGTGGAACTGACCGGGGAAATTGTTGTGGGCCAGAAGAATATTCATAGGCTTCCATCTACAGGCTAAACTACCAGCGCTATCGGGCGCAGATACGTTTTCGTTGATTGCGGCCAGTGAAAAACTTGTTCAATCTATGCCAATGCCGTATAGCGGTCAAGAACAAGGGCCCACACAGCGCAAGCGCCGCCGGAAAACCTCCGGCGGCGCTTGCCTGCGTAAAAAAATAGTTTTTTGCTCAGCTGTGGGCGTGTTCCCGCAAGCCAAGCTCTATAAGCCGCTCCAGCAGCTGCCCGAAATCCATGCCCAGGGCGCGGGCCTCCCGGGGCACCAGGCTGGTGGCGGTCATGCCGGGCAGAGTATTGACCTCCAGCAGGCTCAGGCTGTCGTCCGGGCCCAGGATGAAGTCGGCCCGGCTGTAGCCCGCAAGCCCCAGGGCGCGGTGGGCGGCCAGGGAGATCCGCTGCGCCCTGGCCGTCAGTTCCGGCCCGATGGGCGCGGGGCAAAGCTCGCGCGCGCCGTCGCTGGCGTATTTGCTTTTGTAGTCAAAAAAATCCCCGGCCAGGGGCTCGATGAGGATGGGGGGCAAGGCCTCCTCGCCCAGGACGCCGCAGGTCACTTCCCGCCCCGGCAGCACGGGCTCCAGCAGGGCCTCGTCCCCGGCGGCGAAGATGGACGCAAGCACCGCGTCCAGCTCCTGTTTGTCGCGGGCGCGGCCCAGACGCAGGGAAGAGC
This sequence comes from Desulfovibrio legallii, assembly GCF_900102485.1. Classification (NCBI taxonomy): domain Bacteria; kingdom Pseudomonadati; phylum Thermodesulfobacteriota; class Desulfovibrionia; order Desulfovibrionales; family Desulfovibrionaceae; genus Desulfovibrio; species Desulfovibrio legallii. The sequence goes on from NZ_FNBX01000005.1 coordinate 135,925, forward strand.
CCCCGGTGTTGCTTTTGGCGAACAGGGGGTAGGGCAGGCGGGGCCGCCAGCCCGGCGGCGGAGGCTGGGGCAGAAATTCCCAATCCGCTGTGGGCAGGCCCGCCTGGCGGAAGATCTGCTTGGCCGCGGCCTTGTTCAGGGCCAGAAAGGAGCCCGCCGGCCCGGCCCCCTGGTAGGGGCAGCCCACCCGCTCCAGCATGGCCTGCACCAGGCCGTCCTCTCCGGGCGCGCCGTGCAGGTTGATGAGGGCAAAGTCATACGCCTGCGCCGTCTGGAGCAGACTGTCGAAGGATTCCAGCAGATCAAACAGGGTGACGCTGTGCCCGCGCGCAACGAGGGCCTGACGCATGGCTGCGGCCCCGCTGAGCGAGACCTCGCGCTCAGTGGACCAACCGCCCGCAATCAAAAGAATTTTCATGCAAGGACCATCCCAGCAGCGCCGCAAGAGCGCCTTCAATGGTTTTGCCCTGTCGGTAGGCGGCGCGGATGCCCTCACGGGCTTCCTCACTGCGGCCGTAGCGTTGGAGGAGGTCGTCGTACCGTTCTTCCAGGGTGACGCAGACGTCGTGGCGCACGCGCTTGTCGGCATACATGACAAAGAAAGGCAGGGCGCAGATATCCCGCCCCTGGGGCAGATCCCAGGGCCACCACACATGGAGCATGACGCCCTGGGCCACGGCGTAGTTGCCCGTTTCGGCCACGGTCCAGGCCGCGCCCAGCTGGGCGTGGCTGCCGCCGTAACGGACGCAGTAGGTTTTGGCGAGATCGTGCAGCAAGGCGCTGGCGCGTACCTGGGCGGCCTTTACGGGCAGGCCCAGAGCCTCGGCCCGCTGCGCCAGGGCTGTGGCAATGTGGGCCACCAACAGGGAGTGCCGCCGGATGTTGGGCAGCATGGCGTACTTCTCCCAGAGGGCGAAGCAGGCTGCGTCTTCGGGCGCGGCAACAGACCCGCTTCTGCCGCACAGCTGGGGCAGAAAGGGCAGCGCGGCCAGCGGGCTGGCGGGGGGCGCGACAGAACCTGCGACATTCATGGCCGGAGTATGCCAGCAAGCCCCGGCCCTGGCAAGGCGCGGCGGCGCGCAAAAGCGCGGGACGGGCCGTGCGGCAGCAGGGGCCGCCGCACGGCCCGTCCCGGATCGGCTATTGGGGCGCGCTTTGCCCGCCGGCTTTGCCGAGCGTTCTGGTCAGCTCCGCCAGCAGGCCCAGAGCCTGCCTGCCCTCCGAGCTGCGCAGGGTTGCGAGCAGGCCCAGCAAGCCCGTGGGCCTGGCCTGGGCCAGGTCAATTTCTCCTGCGGCATCCAGCAGGCGGGTTATTCTGGCCTGCAGTTCAGGGTCGGCAAGGCGCTGCAGCTGCCGGGTCAGAAACGCAAGGCCTGCGCCCAGCCGGGCTATGTCCTCCGGGCCCTGACCCTCCAGCCAGCCGCCACCCGCGCGCTTGAGGGCGGCGAGTTTTTCAAACACGCCGTCTTTTTCCCAGGCGTCCATTTTGGCAATGACGTGCGGGAAGGTCGGCCCCACCGCGGGGTGCAGGATGCGCCACAGGTCCGAGAGGTTTTCCAGCTGGTCGAGCAGCCAGGTGAGCTTGGGGACGCTGAGCAGCCCTTTTCTGCCCAGGTCCAGGATGTCGTCCAGCGAAACCCTGCCGTTGAGGCATTCCAGCTCTTCGACAAGCAGGCGAAAAGCATGGTTGCCGATGGGCGTCAGCTGCTCCATGAGGGCCCGGCTGTTTTCCCCGCGTTCCTGCAGGGCCGCGAGCCTGCCTTCAATGGCCTCCAGGCGCTCCAGAATCTTTTCTTCAGATGTCATACGGCCTCCGGACTACTTGGAGCGCAGCAAGGAGGTGTCTTTCCCTGCAAGATACAGATTGGGTTCAAAAGGAAGCTCATGTCCCTTCATCATAAGGTTGTAGTACACCCACTTGAACATGAGCTTGCCCCAATAATTGATGTGGCTTTCGCCCAGCAGTTCAAAGGGGCCGACCCCAGGCAGCGGAAACATGCCCGGCAGCGGCTCCACGGCATAGCTGAAGTCGATGAGAGAGGCCTTTTCAAAGCCCGTGACGATAAAGCAGTTGGTGTGCCCGTCAAACCGGTAGTAATTGTCTGTGCCTTCAATGTCGGACATCAGGTTCTGGGCAATGACATCGGACTCAAAATGGGCGACGGATCCGGCCTTGGAAGCCGGAACATTGGTCGCGTCGCCGATGACGTACATATTTTCAAACTGTTTGGCCCGCAGAAGCTCCTTATCCGTATCCACAAAGCCGGTCACGTCGGCGATGCCCGATTCCACAAGGAAAGGCTGCCCCAGATTGGGGGGGATGGTCACCAGAAGGTCATAGGGGATTTCATCGCCCGTTACCGAGGCGATGACGGAACGGCCCGCATCCACGCTGTCCACGCTCCAGTTGGTGGTGACCTTGATGCCCTTTTTGGCGCACAGCGCCCCCAGGATTTCATTGGCCACAGGCTTGGTAAAGGCCCCAGTGAGGGGGGTAACCAGCTCAATTTCCACATGGTCGCGCACGCCCATCTTCTGCAGGTACCAGTCCGCCATGTAGACGAACTCCAGCGGCGCTACGGGGCACTTGATGGGCGTTTCGCAAATGTGCAGCACAAGCCGCCCTTTTTTGAAATGCTTCAGCTTGTCATACAGGGCGGCCGCGCCGTCGGGAGTGTAGAAATTGTGGATTTTGCCGCCCCAGTCGTCCATAAGGCCGGGGACTTCCTCCGGGGCAATCCGGGCCCCGGTGGCGATGATAATCCAGTCGTACGCATAGGTGCCGTTCTGGCAGACGACCTTCCGTTGCGTCGCGTCCACGGCGGTAATCGTATCCAGCACAAAATGGACGCCGCGAACGACAAAGTCTTTCTTGGGGCGGACGCAGCCTTGGGGCGTATCCACGCCGAAAGGCACCAGCAGCCAGCCGGGTTGGTAGTGGTGGACGGGGTCACGATCCAGGAGCGTTATTTCCCACTCCCGTTCACTGAGAAGTTTTCTCATTTTCGTGGCCATCATGGTCCCGCCGGCGCCGGCGCCAAGAATAAGCAGTTTTTTCATAATATTCACCAAACGTTGCAGATAGGCTGTAGGCCGTAAGAGGCTTGCCGGATACGAGTCGTAACGGCCGGTACGACATAATCATAGCAAGCAAGTATGTTTTATGCTTAGCACAAAAAATTCCTGATTGCACCATATATGTCAATAAAATTTGGTAAGTAGCATATAAATACTATTAAAATAGTATGATTTTGACGGTAAAACGCGCAGCGCAGAGGAGCTGATGGAGCGGGGGAGCGAAGGGAGGGAGTTGCGCCGGACCTGATCGCAGGATTGTTGCCCTGCGGGCACGGCGACATGTTTTTTGTGCAGGGGGTCAAGGGCGGGGCGCTGCGCTCCCGCGCCCCTTTATGCCGCGCTCAACTGCCGGGAAAGGATGTCATAATTATGAAAAAAGGGAGGGGGGTCATAAATTTCGAGAATGCATATTCTCAAAGGTACGCTGCCCTATAAGGAAAAACTGCCCACACGGCAGCCCTTCACAGCGGTGCAAACGCCTTCCCAGGGTACGCCTTGCGCGTCCCCTGAGGGGAGAAAAGTTTTTTGAAGGGAAGGGGGGGGGGTGGGGGGAGGGGAAACTTTTGTTCACAAAAGTTTCCCCTCCCCCCCACAAAAAACTTTCCGCTACTTCGGCAGATCCGCTTGATCCTGCATGGCTTCGGGCCAGAGCTGGGCGGCCATTTCACGCAGTTTGTATTTCTGGATTTTGCCGCTGGCGGTGAGGGGGAAGCCGGAGACTATTTCCACATACTTAGGAATTTTGAACCAGGCGATTTTGCCTCGGCAGAAGTCGCGCACGTCTTCGGGGCGGATGTCCACGCCGGGGCGGGGGATGACGAAGGTGCCCACTTCTTCGCCGTATTTGCGGCTGGGCACGGCCACCACCTGCACGTCCAGCACGCCGGGCATGCTCATAAGGTATTCTTCCACCTCGCGGGGATAGACGTTTTCGCCGCCGCGGATGATCATATCCTTAATGCGGCCGGTGACGCGCAGATAGCCGTTTTCGTCCATAACGCCCAGGTCGCCGGAGTGCAGCCAGCCTTCGGGGCTGATGGCGGCGGCCGTGGCTTCGGGCATATTGTAGTAGCCCTTCATGATATTGTAGCCGCGGCAGAGGATTTCGCCCACCTGGCCGCGGGGCAGCTCTTCGCAGGTCTGCGGATCGCCCACGCGCACTTCAATGCCGGGCATGGCGCAGCCCACGGTTTCGCAGCGCAGGGGCATGGGGTCGTGAATATCCGACTGGGTCATGACCGGCGAGGCCTCGGTAAGGCCGTAGCAGATGGTGATCTCCTTCATGTTCATGTCCTCCACCACCCGGCGCATGAGGGGCTCCGGGCAGACGGAACCGGCCATGATGCCCGTGCGCAGGCAGGAGACGTCAAAGCGGCGGAAGAGCTTGTGCTCCAGCTCGGCCAGAAACATGGTGGGCACGCCGTAAAGGGCCGTGCAGCGCTCGCTGTCCACGGCGGCCAGCACCTTGAGGGCATTGAAGGATTCCAGAATCACCATGGTGGCCCCGTGGTTGACGCAGGCCGAAACCCCCAGCACGCAGCCGAAGCAATGGAACAGGGGCACGGGCAGGCAAACGCGGTCGTTGGGGCCGAAATTCTGGTGTTTGCCTATCCAGTAGCCGTTGAGGCCCACGCCCACATGGGTGAGCATAACCCCGCGCGGAAAGCCCGTGGTGCCGGAGGTATACTGCATGTTAATGGCGTCCCAGGGGTCCAGGGAGGCCTGGCGGGCCAGGTAATCCGCATCGTCCACCATATCGGCCAGGGAGAGCACCTCTGGCACGGAATACATGCCCCGGTGCTTTTCCGCGCCCAGAAAGAACACCCGCTTGAGGTGGGGCAGGCTTTTGCAGACAAAAGATTCGTGCGACTGAAAACGCAGCTCCGGCGCGATGCGGTAGAAGGTCTCCAGGTAGTCGTGGTCGCGCAGGCTATCAATAAGAAAGACGTTCTCGCACTCGGACTGGGTGAGCAGGTAGCGCAGCTCGTGCTCGCGGTAGTTGGTGTTCACCGTGATGAGCACCGCCCCGATCTTGGCCGTGGCAAACTGCAGGGCCACCCAGTAGGGCACGTTGGTGGCCCACACCGCCACCTTTTCGCCCTTTTTCACGCCCAGGGCCATGAGCCCTTTGGCAAAGCGGTCCACCATGGCCCCGAACTCCCGCCAGGTCTGGCGGTAGCTGCGGTCCGCATAGACCACGGCCTCATTGTCCGGATACCGCGCCACCGTGTGGTCCAGCACCTGCCCCAGGGTCCACTCGCGCAGCTCAAACTGCGCCTGGCGCTCGCGAACTTTCTCGTCCATGCTTTCCTCCTGAGGCATCAGGTTGCGGGGAGGGAGTTTTTGTGGTGGAGGGAAACGTTTGTGAACAAAAGTTTCCTTCCACCACGCCCCCACCCTTCAAAAACGTTATTCTTTTATGGGAGTGCAAAGGCTTTGCCCTGGTCTGGGCCGCGCACTGGAACCGCGGCGCAGAACCGGCGCAGCTTCCGGCCAGGTTCCGCGCCGCGGGCCAATCATAAACAGGCAGGCAAGGAGGGCCTGCGCGGGCCCATAAAAAGGAAGGCCTGCCCGCGCCCTGCTACGGGTTGTAGGTGACGGCCAGAATCTCCACCGGCCCGTCGCCGGCCGCCCCCACATAGTGGGGCACAATGGAATTGTAGTAGATGGTTTCGCCGGGGTTAAGCACATGGGCCTCGCGCCCATACACCACCAGCAGCTGGCCTTTGAGCACAAAGATAAATTCCTCGCCCTCGTGGGAGGTTGTCTTGCGCTCGCCCCCGTCCGGAAAGATGCGGATGTGGAAGGGCTCCATATTGCGGTCATTCTTGCCCTTGCCCAGCGCGTGGTACACATAGCTGGGGCGGGGAATGCGCCCGGTGTGCAGGGCCTCGTCCGCCTCGCCCTCTTTATGGACGCTGCTCACGATGGGGTCGCGGCTGAACTGATCGTCCAGAAAGGTGCCCAGGCGCACGCCCAGGGCGCGGGCCACCTTCTGCAGCGGACCGATGCAGGGGTAAATGGTGTTGTTTTCCAGCTTTTCCAGGTACGCCTCGGTCAGCCCCGTATGCTGGGCCAGGGTCGGCAGATCCATTTCGCGCTCTTCACGAAAAACCCGGATGCGGGAACCGATGGTATGGGGGGACATGGGGGCCTCCTGCGGCTATGACGGCGGTGGCGGGATGCGCGCGGGCGGGGAGAGGATGCGGCAGGAGGCGCGCCTGCGGCGCGCCTCCTGCCTTATTCCTGGTCTGGCGCGCGCCTGTGCGGCGCGCTCAGACCCTGATGCCGAAGCCGGTTCACGCCGAAGCGCGTTCCAGCCGGCTTAGCCGTTGTTTTCGCTTTCTTCAAACTTCTGCTTGAGCAGATCGCCCAGGCTCTGACCCGCTTCCTGCGGTCCGGAGTGGAACTCCTTGGGCTTGCGGCGGTCGTCCTCATCCTTGATCTGCTTGATGGAGAGGCCCAGGCGGCGCTCCTCGGCGCTCACATGGATGACTTTGGCCTGGATTTCCTGGCCTTCCTTGTACATCTCGGCCGGGGACTTGACCTTCTTGCTGGAAAGCTCGGAAACGTGCACCAGGCCTTCAATGCCTTCTTCAACCTCTACAAAGAGGCCGAAGTCGGTGATGTTGGTCACAATGCCCTTGACCGTGCAGCCCACGGGATAGGTGCTGGGCACATGGCCCCAGGGGTCGTCCACCAGCTGCTTGACGCCCAGGGTGAACTTTTCGTTCTCCTGGTCCACGGTCAGCACCTTGGCCTGCACAGTGTCGCCCACCTTGTACAGCTCGTTGGGATGGCGCACTTTTTTGGTCCAGGAGATGTCAGAGACGTGGATGAGGCCGTCGATGCCGTCCTCAATGCCGATGAACATGCCGAATTCGGTGATGTTCTTGATAACGCCCTCAAGGATGGTGCCTTCGGGGTATTTCTCGGCCACCAGCTCCCAGGGGTTGGGCCGCACCTGCTTCATGCCCAGGCTGATGCGCTTTTTGTCGCCGTCCACGCCCAGGATGACCACTTCCACCTCGTCGCCGGTGTGGACCATCTGGGAAGGGTGGCGCAGCTTGCGCGTCCAGGACATTTCAGAAATGTGCACCAGGCCTTCCACGCCGGGCTCCAGCTCCACAAATGCGCCGTAGTCCACCAGGTTGGTGACCTTGCCGGTGCATTTGGCCCCTTCGGGGAAGCGGGCGGAGATGTCCTGCCACGGATCCGGCACCAGCTGCTTGAGGCCCAGGGAGACCTTGTTGGTCTCGCGGTCAAAGGAAAGCACCTTGAGGGTCAGGTCCTGACCGATGGCGATCATTTCCTTGGGATGACGAATGCGCTTCCAGCTCATGTCCGTGATGTGCAGCAGGCCATCCAGGCCGCCCAGGTCCACAAACACGCCGTATTCAGTAATATTTTTGGCTTTGCCCTGCACAATCTGGCCTTCGGCCAGGGTGCGCAGCAGCTCCTGCCGCTTGGAGTCGCGCTCTTCCTCAAGCAGCACGCGCCGCGAAACAATGACGTTGCTGCGGCGGCGGTTGATCTTGAGCACGCGGAACTCGAACTCCTGGTTGACCAGGGCGTCCATATCGGGCACGGGGCGCAGATCCACATGGGAACCGGGCAAAAACGCCTCCACCCCGCCGATGTCCACCGTGTAGCCGCCCTTGATGCGGCGCACAATGTGACCCTTGATGACCCTGTTGTTCTCCTGCACATCCTCGAGCTGGTCAAAGACCTGCATGCGCTTGGCCTTCTCGAAGGAAAGGGTGATGGTGCCGTCGTTCTCGTTCTTGCGAACCACATAGACGTCCACCTTGTCGCCCACCTTGACGGCCATGTTGCCGGCGGCGTCGCGGAACTCGGCCGCGGGGATCTGCCCCTCGGACTTGAAGTTCACGTCCACCAGCACCGTGTCGTCGTCCACGCGGACAATCTCGCCCTTGGTGATGGAGCCTTCCTCAAGGTCGCCAAAATCGGGATTGAGATAGTTTTCGAGGGCGCTTTCGAAATTGATTTCGCTTTCGTGCCCGGTTTCCAAACCTGCCATATGTCCAGCCTCCAAACATGATTTCCCCCAACCAGGGAGGGTGATGTAGTAGCAGGATTTTCCCAAAAGAACAAGGAAAAATCCGCGCAAACAGGCCCCGGAAGCCGAAAAACCGGCCCCCGCGTCCGCCCGCGGCCTTGACTTTTGCCCGCTCCTGGTATCCTTTAGGCGAAATATGCGGGGAATTCCGTGCGAATCGGAAACAGTCGCGCTGCGGTAAGAGGGTACGACGTTTCTTCGCGCGCCGTCGGCAAACCGGCGACGCGCGCGACAGCCAGGCGCTCCGGCGCTGAAGGCGAAACCAAGGCCAGCCCCTCAAGTCCGAATACCCGCCGGGCGGTTTTGCCCTTTCTCAACCCGTCAACGCGCCATTGAGGAGGTTGCCATGTCGCGTATTTCGCCCCTTGCGGGCTCCCGTCTCCTGCTGCTGCTCTTCCTGCTGCTCACGGCCCTGGCAGCGGCGCCCGCCGCGCCCCGCGCCGCCGAGGCCCCCAAACAGGGCATCCTGCTGGTGGCCTTCGGCACCAGCGTGCCTGAAGCCCTGCCCGCCATGGAAGCCGTGGACAAAGAATTCAAACAGGCCTTCCCCGGCGAACCCGTGATCTGGGCCTACACCTCCCAGATCATCCGCAAAAAAATCGCCGCCCAGGGCCGCCCCGTGGGCGGCATCAGCGACGGCCTCGCCCAGCTGGCCAAGGACGGCGCAAAAGTCGTGCGCGTGCAGTCTCTGCACATTATGGCCGGCGAAGAATTCTCCGCCCTGGAACGCGCCGTGCTCATCGACCTGCAAAAAAATCCCGGTCGCTTCGACGCCGTCTACCTGGGCCGCCCCATGCTGGAATCCGCCGCCGACGCCCGCGCCCTGGCCGCCGCCGTCAACGCGGAAACCAAGACCCTGCGCGGCAAAAACGCCGCCCTGGTGCTTATGGGCCACGGCCAGGAACACGGCCGCGCCGGCCTGACCTTTGAAGGCGTGCGCGCCCTGTTCCACAACCAGGACAAACACGTCTTCATGGCCACCGTGGAAGGCGAACGCAGCTTCGACGACCTGCTCAAAGAGCTCAAAGCCGCCAAGGTCAAATCCGTGGTCCTCTCCCCCCTCATGCTGGTGGCCGGCGACCACGCCCGCAACGACCTGGCCGGCGACGAAGACGACTCCTGGGCCTCGCGGCTCAAAGCCGCCGGCTTCAAAGTGACCGCCAACCTCAAAGGCCTCGGCCAGGTGCCCGGCGCCCGAGCCATCCTCGTCCAGCACGCCAAAAACGCCACGGACGACCTGACCAAAGAACCCAGAAAAAAATAACGAACGTTTTGTGGTGTGCGGGGAGGGGAACTTTGTGAACAAAAGTTCCCCTCCCCGCCACACCACCCCCATCCTTCAAAAAACTTTTCTTCCCCCAGACAACGCGCAAGAAGTACCCAGGCTGGAAGAGCTCCGCCGGAGGCTCCCGCACTACGCCCGCACGGGCAGCGTTGCGCCCAGGTCCACCCCCGCCGGACTCACCAGAGCCCGAAACGGGTACATCTCCACCCCACATTCCCGCGCCGCCTGAAACAGGGCGGCGTATTCCGGATCAATGCAGTCCGCCGGGGCAAAACAACGTCCGTCCGGCCGCTGCACCAGATAAAACATGGCCGCCCGCTCGCCGTGGGCCGTAATATCCATCAGCTCCCGCAGATGCTTGCGGCCGCGCTCGCTGGCCGCATCCGGAAAGCAGGCCGCATCGTCCTCCACCAGGGTCACGTTCTTGCATTCCACCCACAGGGGCGGCAGCCCTGGCGCGGTAAACAGCCCGTCCAGCCGGCTCTGCCCGCGCCGGGCCTCGCGGGTCAGCTGCGTGTAGCCCGCGGCAAACGGCAGCCGCCCGGCTTTGAAGGCCGCTTCCAGCATCCTGTTGGGCACGGAAGTGTTGACGCCCACCCAGAATCCGCTGTCCCGACAATGGCCCGTGGGCAGAGCCAAGGCCGCGGCCGGGGCCCCGGTGCGGGCCTGCGGGCCGCCCTCCGCGCCGGGGCGCTGCGGTACGGCGGTCTGCGCCAGCCAGACGCATTCCTGCGTGTATTTGAGCTTGCGGGCGGGATTGGCCGCCGGAGAAGCCAGCACGGGCGCGCCGGGCCGGGTCAGCCCCAGCATGCTGCCGGAATTGTTGCTGTGGATCCAGACTGAGCCCTGCGCGGTGCGGATCTCCACGCTGAAGCGGTTGCGCCGCTGCACAAAGGCCCCCAGAAGACAGCCCGACGGCAGCGGCAGCAAAGGCGGCCTTGCCGCCGCCTGTGGAATATTCCCGCGCACGCTTTGCGTCTCACGCATTTACACCCCCCGGCGAAATTGATAAAACTGCCCACGGTCCGCGGGCGCGGGCCGCAAACGCCCCCTTTCCCGGCCGCAAGGAGCCCCCATGCAGATATCGCACCGTCTGAGCAATATCAAACCGTCCCTGACCCTCAGCGTCAACAGCCGCGCGCTGGAACTCAAAGCCCAGGGGGTGTCCGTCACCAGTCTGGCCGTGGGCGAGCCGGACTTTCCCACGCCGCCGCACGTCTGCGCCGCGGCCAAAGCGGCCATTGACGCCAACTTCTGCCACTACACGGCCGTGCCCGGCATCCCTGAGCTGCGCAAGGCCGCGGGCGACTACTTCGGCCGCACCTACGGCGTGCCCGTGCCGCGCGAATCCATCATCATCGGCGCGGGCGGCAAGCACTGCCTCTACAACTTTATCCAGACCACCATCAATCCAGGGGACGAAGTGCTCCTGCCCGCCCCCTACTGGCTGAGCTATCCGGACATGATCATGCTGGCGGAAGGCGTGCCCGTGCCCGTGGCCGCCGGGCCGGAACAGGGCTTCAAGGTCACGCCCGCCATGCTGGAGGCCCACCGCACGCCCAAAACCCGCCTGCTTATCCTCAATTCCCCCAGCAACCCCACCGGGGCCGTCTACACCGAGGCGGAATTCACGGCCATCATGGATTGGGCCCTGGGCCAGGACATCTTTGTGCTTTCGGACGAAATCTACGACCAGCTCGTCTTCCCGCCGGCCGTCATGACCAGCGCCATCGGCTGGTTTGCCGAATACCCCCGGCAGGTGGCCGTGCTCAACGGCCTTTCCAAAAGCTACGCCATGACCGGCTGGCGGGTGGGCTTTCTGGCTGCGCACCCGGATCTGATCAAAAAAATCTCCTCCATGCAGGGGCACAGCACGTCCAACATCTGTTCCATCGCCCAGAAGGCCGGGCTTGCGGCCCTTACCGGGCCCATGGACGGCGTGCGGGAAATGCGCCAGGCCTTCCAGCGCCGCCGCGATCTGGCCATGCACATCATTGCGGACTGGCCCTTTGCCGTCTGCCCCCGGCCGGACGGGGCCTTCTACCTCTTTGTGGACGTGCGCAAATGCTTCGGCCGCTTGGCCGCCAACTCTACGGAGGTCTGCACCAGACTGCTGGACAAAGCCCATGTGGCCGTGGTGCCCGGCGCGGCTTTCGGGGACGACAACTGCATCCGCTTTTCCTATGCCGTGGCTGACGACGTGCTGGCCAAAGCCCTGGACCGCATCGGCGCGGAGCTGGCCGTGCTGGCGGCCGAAGCCGCGCGGGGCTGAACCGCCGGACCGCATTGCGGTTATGCGAAAAAAAACGCCAACGGCGCGGAACCGCAAGCAGGTTCCGCGCCGCTTTTGTCTTCGGTCTGGGGCGCGCTATAAAAATTTGTCTATGCACGCGGCGCGGGTAATGCCCAGCTTGGCCATTTTTTCGTTCAGGGTGCGGCGGGGCAGGCCCAGCTCTTCCATAACCAGGCGCATATCGCCTTTGTGGCGCTTAATGGCGTCCAGGATAAGCTGACGCTCAAAGGCCCGCACATGGTCCAGCAGGCCCGCCCTGTCCGGCGCGCCCTGTTCGCCGCCGGCGCGCAGGCTTTCCAGAGCCTGACTGCCAGAAAGCACATAGCGCGCGGCCATGTTTTTGAGTTCACGCACATTGCCGGGCCAGGCGTGGGCCATAAGCAAGGCCATGTCTTCGCTGTCGGGTGTGGCGGCCTCCCGGCCATAGTTGGCGGCCGCGTATTCGGTGAACAGGGAAAAAAGCAGGGGGATGTCCTCCTTATGTTCGCGCAGGGGGGGCAGCAGCAGTTCAAAGGTGGCCAGCCGGTAGTAAAGATCCTCACGAAACCGGCCCTGGCGGCATTTTTCCTTCAGGTCTTCGTTGCTGGAGGCCATAACGCGAAAATCCACCGGCCGGGGGCTGTGGGTTCCCAGAGGGGTGACGCATTTTTCCTGCATGGCGCGCAAAAGTTTGCCCTGCATCTCCAGGGGCATGCTGTTGATTTCGTCCAGAAACAGCGTGCCCCCGGCGGCGGCCTCCAGCTTGCCGGTGTGGGGGCGGTCCGCGCCTGTAAACGCCCCGCGCGCGTAGCCGAAGAGCTCGCTTTCCGCCAGGGAAAGGGGAATGGAGGTGCAGTCCACCACCACAAAGGGTTTGGCGGCGCGAGGGCTGCAGTCGTGCAGGCAGCGCGCCGCCACCTCCTTGCCGGTGCCTGTTTCGCCCAGCAGTAGCACGGCGGCGGCGGTGGGAGCCACGTCCATAATCTTGCGCTTTACGGCGCGCATGGCCGGGTGCGCGCCCACCAGCCGGGCATCCAGGCCCTGGGCCGCGGCCAGATCCTGCTTCATGCGGCGCAGCTCCAGCACCAGGCGGCGTTTCTCCTGGGCGCGGCTCAGGATATCGCACAACGTGTCTTCGTTAAAAGGCTTTTCGATAAAATCGTAAGCCCCCTGGTGCATGGCCTCCACGGCGGTGGTCACGTCTCCGTGGGCGGTGATGAGGATGACCGGAATATCCGCGTCAATGCGCATAATGCGGCGCAAAAGTTCCATGCCGTCCATGCCGGGCATACGCACGTCGGAAAGCACCACGCCGTCAAAACGGGAATCCAGCGCGGGCAGGGCCGCCTCGGGGCTGTCAAAATCGCTCACCGTAAAGCCGGAATATTCCAGCAGCTGCCCCACAGAAAGGCGCAGGCTTTTGTCGTCATCAATAAAAAAGACCGTGTGCTTGCTCATAGGCCGGTACCGTTGTGGACGCGGGGAAGGCGAAGGACAAAGCGGGTGCCGTGCGGCTGCACGTCCTCCGCCCGGATCTCGCCGTGCAGGGCGCGGATGACCTTATCCACAATGGAAAGGCCAAGGCCGATGCCCTCCCCGGAGCGTTTGGTGCTGAAAAAGGGTTTGAAGATATGCTCGCGGGCCTCCGGCGGGATGCCAGGGCCGTTGTCCTCAATGCTGATGACGCACCAGGTGTCGTCGCGGCGCACGCGGATGTCGATGGCGGGTGGCGGGGCTTCGGCCGGGGCGGCCTTGCGGGCGGCGTCCAGCGCGTCCAGGGCGTTGTGGATAATGTTGATGAGCACCTGCTCCAGCTGCAGGGCGTCGGCCCAAACCACGGCGTCCTCCGGGCATTGGCGGGTGGGCACGCAGGCCATGGCCTCGGCCCTGAAGTGCAGAACACTCAAGGCGTTTTCAATGCTTTCGGCCAACCGCACGGGGCCGAGCGTCATGGAGGCCTTACGCGAAAAATGCCGCAGCTGGCCGATGAGCCCTTCCAGGCGCTGCACCAGCTCCATGATGTGCCCGGTGGTGCTTTCCACCTCCTTGTAGCGCCCGTCCTGCACCAGCCTGCGGCAGGAGACGATGAACATGCGCATGGAGGTAACAGGCTGGCTCAGCTCATGCGCCACGGAGGCCGCCACCTGGCCCAGGGCCGCCAGCTGCCCCGCGTGCAGAAGGTCGTCCTGGGCGGCCAGAAGCTCGCGCTCGGTCTTCTTGCGCCGCCGCACTTCGCTGGCCAGGCGCTGGTTCACGGCCCGGATGCGCTGGGCCTCATGGGCTTCGCGCCGGGCCTGGGCCACGGCAAAAAAGGCGTAGCCCAGCAAGGCCGCCAAGGCCACCAAGGCCACGCCGCCCGCGCTGATAAGCCAGAGCGTCTCCTGGCGGTCGGTCATTTCCCGCGCCGGTTTAAGAAACCAGATGTCCCAGCCGTAGGGCTCCACCCGCCGTCTGGCGTAGAGCCAGTCCTGGCCGCCCAGGGCCATCATGTCCAGGTGGAACCGGCGGAAAAACCGCGCGTCCAGTGCCGCGGGCGGAGTAGGGCCGTACTGCCGCTGCTCCAGCACGGCGGCCTGAACGTCCGGCTCCAGGGGCCGGAGGGAGCGGTAACGCCAGGCGTCGTTGCTGGAAAGAAAAACCACGCCGTGCACATCAGTAATAAATACGGTTTCGCCGCCCGCGCGCCATTCGCGCTGGAGCATGGAGAGGTCCACCTTGGTCACGGCCACGCCTGCCACCCGCTCTCTGTCGTGCGCGCGCCCGAAACGACAGGCCGGATCTACGCCCGGCGCGTAGACCGCCTGGGTGATGAAAAAACCGGGCCGCCCCGTGGTGGCCCCCACGCCGAAATATGTGCCGCGCCCGGCAGCCAGGGCGTCCTGATAGTAGGGGCGGTAGCGGTATTTGTGTCCCGCAAAGCTCCCAGGCCTGTTCCAGTTGCTGGTGGCCACGGTATTGCCCTCCCTGTCCAGAATGAAGAGGTCCAGGGATCCGGCCGCGGCATTGATGTCTTCCAGATAAAGGTTCACCGCCTGCGGGTCGCCATTTTCAGTCAGCAATTGCCGAACTTTGGCATTATTGGCGAGGATATGGGGCAGATAGTTGTATTTGTCCAGGGCGGAGTGGAGCGTGCCCACATAGAGGGTCAGGCGCTCGCCTGTCACGCGGTCCAGCTCGGCCGTAAGGTCTCTTTCGGCGTAGCTTTGGAAGCGCCAGGCCAGCAACAGGCTCAGCGCCAGACAGACCAGCAGAATCAGCAGGGCGCGGCGGCTGGAGAGGACGGCCACGACCTGCGTGGAAAACAGCTCTGTTTTTTTGGCGTGCTGCATAACGATTCCACGGCTCCTTGCTTTTTTTCCTATACATCCATGAAAGGGCCCGCGCAACGCGCGGCGTGCGCCGCATCGGCAAAAATCCGCCGAGGCAGGAACCGCCTCTGAGCGGTTTCTTGCGCAGCGACTTCCCGGCCTTTGCGTAACCGCGCCAAAAGGCTGTTACTTTGTCATACCACCTTGGCACCGCTTTTGCTCAGGGGGGCGTAACTTTTCTGTAACCCGTTCGCCAAGGAGGAACATGTATGGCTGAAGACTCCCGTACCTTGGTCCAGAAATCAGGCCTCTGGCTGGCGCTGGGCGCGTTGCTGATCATCGTTCTGCTGCCGCAGCCCGAGGGCCTGCCCGTAGCCGGCCAGCGCATGCTGGGCCTGCTGGTGTTTTCGGTCATCCTCTGGATGACCGAGGCCGTCTCCTACCCTGTGAGCGCGGCAGTCATTCTGTCCGCCATGACCTTGCTGCTGGGGTTCTCGCCCTCGGTAGCCGACCCCAACGTGCCTTACGGCATGAACGCCGCCTTGGTCACGGGCCTCAAGGGGCTTTCCAACGGGGCCTGGGCCATGGTGGCCGCGGCGCTGTTTCTGGCCGTGGGCATGCAGACCACGGGCTTTGACCGCAGGCTGGCTCTGAAGATCATGTCCCTGGTGGGCACCAAAAGCAGCCGACTGCTGCTGGGGGTCATCGGCGTGGGTTTCACCCTCAGCTTTTTTGTGCCTTCCACCACGGCCCGCGTGGCCTGTATTGTGCCCATCGTGGGCGGCATCATCGCCTCGCTGGGCATCAACCGTCAGGGCAAGCTGGCCGGTCTGCTCATGATCGCCTGCGCCCAGGTGGACAGCATCTGGAATGTGGGCATCAAAACCGCCGCCGCGCAGAACATGATTGCGGTCAACTTCATCCGACAGACCCTGGGCGTGGAAATCAGCTGGCTTGACTGGCTGGCGGCCGCCGCGCCCTTTGCTATCCTCATGTCCGTGATCCTTTATTTTGTGCTGCTCAAACTCATGCCCCCGGAAATTGACCAGATCCCCGGCGGTGACGCCATCATCAAAAAAGAGCTGGAAGAGCTTGGGCCCATGAAGGGCGCTGAATTCAAGCTCATGATCATCTCCATCTGCCTGCTGCTGTTCTGGGTACTGGAAGGCAAAACCTGGGGCATGTTCGGCATCGGCGGCGCCATGGGCGCGCAGAAGATCCATCCCTTCAGCACGGCGGTCAGCACCATTCTGGCCGTCACCATCATGCTGATCCCCAGTGTGGGCATCATGAACTGGAAGGACGCCCAGAAACGCATCAATTGGGGCACCATCATCCTGTTCGGCATCGGCATCAGCCTGGGATCGGCCATCATTTCCACCAAGGCAGGCGTCTGGTTAGCCAAGTACATTGTGAGCGTTTTCGGTCTGGCCGCCAGCACGCCCTTTACCATTCTCGCCATTCTGGCCCTGTTTCTCATTGTCATCCACATGGGCTTCGCCTCGGCCACGGCCCTGGCCTCGGCCATGATTCCCATCATCATTTCCGTGCTCACGGAGGTTTCCAAGGTCAAGGGCGGCGGCGTCAACATCCTGGGCATGACCATGATTCTGCAATATGTGGTGAGCTTCGGCTTCATCCTGCCGGTCAACGCGCCGCAGAACATGATTGCCTACGGCACTGAAACCTTTACTGTGCGCGACTTTGTGCGCACGGGCATCCCGCTGACCATCATCGCCTACGCGGGCATCCTGCTTATGGCCGCCACCTATTGGAAATGGCTCGGCTATGTGTAGCCTTTCTTCCACCCCCCAACCCAACAGAGGATAAAGGACGATTTTTTATGGCCGTCTACATCAATCGCCAATGGTGCAAAGGCTGCGGCATCTGCGTGGCCTTTTGTCCCAAGAAGGCGCTGTCTCTGGATGACGCGGGCAAGGCCTGCCATGATCCTGAGCTGTGCGTGGAGTGTGGCATGTGCGAACAGTACTGTCCCGACCTGGCCGTGACGGTGGAAAAAACCGCCAGGGCAAGCAAGGCCGGCAACGGCAAGGAGGCCGCATGAGCGAGGGCGAAATCCGTTTCGTGCAGGGCAACGAGGCCTGTGTGCGCGGCGCTCTGTATGCCGGGGTGCGTTTTTTTGCGGGCTACCCCATCACCCCATCCACCGAGGTGGCCGAGCACCTGGCGGAGCAGCTGCCCCGCGTGGGCGGCAAGTTTGTGCAGATGGAGGATGAAATCGCCTCCATGTGCGCGGTGTGCGGGGCTTCCCTGGCCGGGTCCAAGGCCATGACCGCCACCAGCGGGCCGGGCTTTTCCCTCAAGCAGGAGGCCATCGGCTATGCGGTCATGGCCGAGATTCCCTGCGTGGTGGTCAACGTGCAGCGCGGCGGGCCTTCCACAGGCCTGCCCACCAAGGTGGCCCAGGGCGACGTGAACCAAGCCCGCTGGGGCACCCACGGCGACCACGCCATCATCGTGCTCACGGCGTCCACCATTCAGGACGTGTTCAGCATCACGGTGGAGGCCTTCAACCTGGCCGAAACCTACCGCACGCCGGTCATCCTGCTGTTTGACGAGGTGGTGGGCCACATGCGCGAAAAGCTCTTCATCCCGCCGGCGGGCGAGCTGCCCGTGGTGGAGCGCCTGCGTACGGACGTGGCCGCGGGGGTCAACTACCACCCCTACCTGCCGCGCGAGGACGGCCGCCTGCCCATGTCGGACTTCGGCGGCGTGCACCGCTACAACGTCACGGGCCTGTTCCACGACATCTGGGGCTTCCCCACGGAGAATCCGGAACAGGTCAGCAAGCTGGCCTACCACCTGGTGGACAAGATCGAAAACCGCGCCCACCTGCTGGCCCGCTGGAAGGAATTCTACCTGGAGGATGCGGAGCACATCATCATCTCCTACGGCTCCTCGGCGCGCAGCGCGCGGCACCTGGTGGAGACCCGCCGCGCCAAGGGCGACCGCATCGGCCTGCTGGAGCTGCAGACCCTCTGGCCCTTCCCGGCCCAGCTGGTGCGGGAAAAAACCGCCCACGCCCGCAACATTTTTGTGGTGGAGATGAACATGGGCCAGGTCACCACCCAGGTGAAGCAGGTGGTGCAGAAGCCGGACCGCGTGTTCCTGGTCAACCGCATGGACGGCATCATGGTCACGCCCACGGATATCGGCAAAGTCATGCGGGTTATTGAAGGAAGGGGGTTCTGAGATGAGCGTGCAGAATATCCGGGAGCGGTTCTTCCCCCACATCTGGTGTCCCGGCTGCGGCCACGGCACCATCCTTAACAACCTGCTGCACACCGTGCAGGAACTGCAGATAGATCCCTCCAACATGTGCATGGTTTCGGGCATCGGCTGCTCGGCGCGCATTTCCGGCTATGTGGATTTTCACAGCATGCACACCCTGCACGGCCGGGCCCTGGCCTGCGCCACGGGCATCAAGCTGACCCGGCCGGAGCTCAACGTGGTGGTGCCCATGGGCGACGGCGACGCCATGGCCATTGGCGGCAACCACTTTATCCACGCCTGCCGCCGCAATATCGACATGGTGGCCATCATCATGAACAACCGCATCTACGGCATGACCGGCGGGCAGTACTCGCCCCTTTCCGGCGAGGGCATCCTGGCCACCACCGCGCCCTACCACAGCATTGACCACGCCTTTGACACGGTGAAGCTGGCTACTGGCGCGGGGGCCTCCTTTGTGGCCCGCACCACTACCTTCCACGTCAAGGAGATCGTGAGCCTGCTCAAAAAGGCCTTTGCCCACAAGGGCTTCGCCGTGGTGGAAATCCTCACCCAGTGCCCCACCTACTTCGGGCGCAAGAACAAGATGGGCGGGGCCGTGCAGATGCTGGAATGGTACCGCGACAATACCGCCCCCCTGGGCTCCAAAAAGCTGGAGGAGAACCCCAACCTCATTCCCCGCGGCGTGTTCGTGGACGAACAGCGCCCCGAATACTGCGAGGAATACGCCAAAATCATCGCCAAGGCCCACAAGGAGTAGCCCCATGGAAAGATACCGTTTTCTTCTCTCCGGCTCCGGGGGCCAGGGCATCATCACCATGGCCATCCTGCTGGCCGAAGCGGCGGCCCTGTACGAAGGGCTGGTGGCCGTGCAGTCCCAGTCCTACGGCCCGGAAGCCCGCGGCGGGGCCACCCGCTCGGACGTGATTATCGCGGACAGCGAGATCTTCTTCCCCAAGGTCAACCAGCCCAACGTGCTGGTGGCCCTTACCGACGAATCCGCCGCCAAGTACCTGCCGCTTATCCGGCCCGGCGGCATGTGCCTTTACGACAGCGACCTGGTGCACCCCTCGGCCCGCATCGACGCCCGGCGCGTGGGCCTGCCCCTGTTCCACGCCGTAAAGGAAGCCTTTAACGGCAAAACCCAGGCCTTCAACATCTGCGTGCTGGGGGCCCTGGCTACCCTGACCAAGGCCGTGCGCCTGGAATCCCTGGAAAAAGCCCTGGCCGACCGCTTTGCTCCGGCCTTCCACGAAAGCAACAAAAAAGCCCTCCACCTGGGCGCGCAGATGGCCGCGGCCGCGCCTTCGGCCCAGGCGTAAGGGGAAACTGCCTCCGGCGGCCAGGGGGGCACGCCCCCCTGGACCCCCTTTTCACCGCTCCTGGTCCCACAAGGCTTGTTTCAGGGTACGCCCAGCGCGTTTCCTGAGAGAATAAAAGTTTTTGGGGGTGGGGGCGTGGGGGAGGAGACCCTTTTTCAAAAGGGTCCCTCCCCCACAAAAAAACAACAAAATAACAACATAACAAAGGCTTATCCATGAATATTCACGAATACCAGGCAAAGGGCCTGCTGGGCCAGTTCGGCGTGCCCGTGCCCGCGGGAGCGCTGGCGGCCACGGCGGCCGAGGCCCGCGCCGCGGCGGCAGGCCTGCCGGGCCCGGTGTGGGTGGTCAAGGCGCAGATCCACGCGGGCGGCCGGGGCAAAGGCGGCGGCGTGCAGGTCTGCAAGAATCTGGACGCAGTGGAGGCCGCGGCCGGGCACATCATCGGCATGCAGCTCATCACGCACCAGACCGGGCCGGAAGGTAAGAAGGTGCACAAGGTCTGGGTGGAGCAGGGCACGGAGATTGCCCGCGAGCTCTACCTGGCCGTGGTGCTGGACCGGGGCGCGCAGCGCCTGACGGTCATGGCCTCGCCCGACGGCGGCATGGACATTGAAGACGTGGCCGCGCGCACGCCGGAGCGCATTTTTACCACCAGGCTGGACGGCGGGCACCACATCTGGCCGTACCAGGCGCGGCAGCTCTTCTTTGGCTGCGGGCTCACGCCGGAGCAGGTGGGCAAGGGCGCGGCCCTGGTGCAGAACCTGGTGCGCCTGGCCGTGGAAAAGGACGCCGTGCTGGTGGAGATCAATCCCCTGGCCGTGACCACGGCGGGGGACATTGTGGCCCTGGACGCCAAGATGGATTTTGACGAAAGCGCCCTCAAACGCCACCCGGACGTGGCCGCCATGGACGACCCAGAGGAAGGCGACCCCCTGGAGCGCAAGGCGCGGGAGCTGGGCGTGAACTATGTGCGCCTCTCCGGCTATGTGGGCACCATGGTCAACGGCGCGGGCCTGGCCATGGCCACTATGGACGCCATCAAGCAGGCCGGGGCGGCGCCCGCCAACTTTCTGGACGCGGGCGGCGGGGCCAACGAGCAGATGGTGGCCGCGGGCTTTGAAGTCATGCTCTCCGATCCGCATGTGCGGGGCATCCTGATCAATATTTTCGGCGGCATATTGCGCTGCGACATCGTGGCCCAGGGCGTGGTCAACGCGGCCCGCAAGGTGGACCTGCGCCTGCCCCTGGTGGTGCGGCTGGAAGGCACCAATGTGGAAGAAGGCCGGCGCATCCTCAGGGAAAGCGGTCTGAACTTTGAAACGGCGGCCTCCATGAGCGAGGCGGCGCACAAAATTGCGGCCCTCACCGCTGGAGGTGCGGCATGAGCATATTGGTCAACAAAGACACGCGCGTGCTGGTGCAGGGCCTCACGGGGCGCGAAGGCCGCTTCCATACGGAGCAGATGCTGGCCTACGGCACCCAGGTGGTGGCGGGCTGCACGCCGGGCAAGGGCGGACAAAGCGTGCTGGGCGTGCCCGTGTTCAACACCGTGGCTGCGGCCGTGAAGGCAACGGGCGCGGACGTGAGCGTGGTTTTTGTGCCCGCAAGCGTGGCCGCGGACGCCGTGTGTGAGGCCGCAGACGCGGGCCTGCGCCTGGTCATCTGCATTACGGAGCACATCCCGGTGCTGGACATGGTGCGGGTCAAGGCCCGACTCAAGGACACGGGCACGCAGCTGGTGGGCCCCAACTGCCCAGGGGTCATCACTCCCGGCCAGTGCAAGATCGGCATCCAGCCCGGCTACATCCACAAGCCCGGCTCCGTAGGGGTGATCAGCCGCTCCGGCACCCTGACCTATGAGGCCGTGCACCAGCTTACAGCGCAGGGCCTGGGCCAGAGCACCTGCGTGGGCATCGGCGGCGACCCCGTGCCAGGCCTGTACTTTACGGATCTGCTCAAAATGTTCCGGGAAGACCCGGAAACCGAAGCCGTCTGCCTGATCGGCGAAATTGGCGGCGACGGGGAAGAAAAGGCCGCCGCCTACATCAAAGAAAGCGCCTACCCCAAGCCGGTGTTCGGCTTCATTGCCGGGCTTACGGCCCCCAAGGGCAAGCGCATGGGCCACGCCGGGGCCATCATCAGCGGTTCCAAAGGCCGGGGCGAGGACAAAATCGCCGCCCTGGAGGCTGCGGGCGTGACCATCATCCACGAGCTCGGCCGCCTGGGCGAAACCGTAGCCGGAACGTTGCGGGCTTAGCCCTCCAGGCCCGCAGGCGGAGGGGCCTTGTCATGCCGCCCCTTCGCCTTCCA